>JBEVGK010000208.1:0-8473 GCA_040511795.1 Lacisediminihabitans sp.
ACGAGGGTCACGACCACGGCACCCAGAAAGACAGCCACGGTCGCAAGCCCGGTCACGAGCACTACGGCCACGACCACAAGTAAGACCCAGAAGTCAGGTAGCACAGCGTGATCGATCTCGGTCTGCTCTTCGATGTGGATGGTCCGCTGGCCTCACCGGTCAGCCGCACCATCCGCATCGAGAGCATCCGTCGTGACCTGGTCACGCTGGCCGCCGCCGGCGTTCCGATCGCCGTCCACACCGGGCGATCGGATGCCGTTGTGCGTGAGTTCCTCGTCCGCCCTCTGTTCGACGACGGACTCGCCGCAGCCCTCGCCACCCCCGGCGCCCGCATGTTCGGCGTGTTCGAGAAGGGCGGCTCCTGGGCCCCCATCACCGCCGAGGGCATGGGCGAGGTCACGGTAGACCCGACCGTCGCGCTTCCGGACTCCATCGTCGCGGACATCCGTCGTCTCATCGAGACCGAGTACGCCGACACCACGTTCTTCGACGAGACGAAGCGCGCCATGATCTCGGTGGAACAGCGAACGGATGTCCCTTCCGCCGTCTACAAAGAGGCGCAGGCCCGGTTCGACCAGCAGGCTTTCGAGATCATCGCTGCCGCAGGCCTCGGGATCCGTCTCGGCGACCGCGAGGTGCAGGACGCCGCGGGCCTCGTCCCGTTCCGCATCGACCCGACCATCATCTCTACCGATATCGAGTCGGTGGCGCTCGATAAGGACCGCGGTGCGCAGCGCGCCCTGGAGTACTTCGCCGAGCTCGGCCCGCTTCCGCATGTCTGGCGTTCCGTCGGTGACTCGCGCAGCGACTACCTGATGGCCGACTACCTGCATCGCGAAGGCTTCGACACCGGCCACCTCGACGTGCGCCCGTCCGACGGTGTGCTCGAGCGGGACTATCCGATCATCACGATCGGCGACGACATCCACGATGAGGCAACCGCGAAGTTCCTCACCCACTGGGTCGAGAAAGTCGCACGCACCGTCGATTAGCACGTCGATTAGCACGCACCGTGGAGCACGCACCGTCGAATAACCGATGGGCCCCCTTCGCCCTCCGGAGTACGCTGACCGGAGGCGGCACACGCCGCCTTCCCGCGCTACGTTCGGAGGTTATTCGTGAGCATCAACGACGACGACATCAGCAGCACCGACGACCCGTCGGTCGAGGGTCCCGCGGACGGCGGAGCCAACCCGGGCGGTCACGATGGCGGAGCCGACGGCTCTGCAGGCGCCGGCGAGGGTCCCGCGGATGGCGGCGCGAACCCGGGCGGTCACGACGGCGGAGCGGACGGCTCGGCGGGCGAAGGCCCGGCCGACGGCGGTGCGAACCCCGACGGCCACGACGGGGGAGCGGACGGCTCGGCCTGATCGATGGTCGCTGAATTCACCGAGCGCGGGTCGGTTCGCCGGCCCGCGCTCGACCGTCTCGTCGCCATGCCTCCCGCCGTCTTCGCCGACGAGTTCTGGGGCAGAGCCCCCGTGCTTTCCCGCGCCGTCGACCTCCCCACCGGATTCAACGATCTGTTCAGTATCGGCTCGGTCGACGAGTTGGTGGCCAACCGAGCGATCCGCACTCCCTTCGTGCGGATGGCGAACGAAGGCACCGTGCTCGACACCGCCCGTTTCACCTCCTCCGGCGGCTTCGGCGCCGAGGTGGGCGATCAGTTGGATTCGACCAAGGTGCTGCGGGAGTTCGCCGACGGTGCGACCCTCGTGCTGCAGGGGCTTCACCGCACCTGGCAACCGATCGCCGACTTCACCCGCGCGCTGGTCGGCGACCTCGGTCATCCGGCACAGGTCAACGCCTACGTCACTCCGGCTTCGTCGCGCGGCTTCGACCCGCACTACGACGTGCACGATGTCTTCGTGATCCAGATCTTCGGCGAGAAGCACTGGACCATCCACGAGCCCGTGCACCCCGACCCGCTCCGCGATCAGCCGTGGACCGATCACCGCGAGGCCGTCGCCGCGAAGGCCACGGGATCGCCCGCGATCGACGAGACCTTCCGCCCCGGCGACGTGCTCTATCTGCCGCGCGGCTGGATCCACTCCGCCCAGGCCCTCGGCGGCACCTCCATCCACCTCACGATCGGCGTCTCGGCGCTCACCCGCTGGGACATCGTGCAGCGGCTCGTCGTCGCCGCCACCTCCGACGTGGCGCTGCGTGGCTCGCTTCCACTCGGCATCGACTACACGGATGCCGCGGCGCTCGCACCGCTGATCGAGAGCACCATCGCGTCCCTCTCCGCGACCCTCCAGGGCACCGCGACCGAGCAGATCGGCGACGCCCTCGCGAAGAAGCTCAGCGATTCCATCCGGCCGGCACCCGTGCTGCCGCTCGCCACCATCGAGTCGCTCGGGGCGATCGGCGCCGACACCCCGGTGGTCTGGCGTGACGGGCTGAGCGCGCGAGTGGAGCACGATCAGCAACACGCCACGATCGTGCTCGGCACGCGCACGGTGACGCTACCCGCGGAAGCCTTCCCCGCGGTGGAGGAGTTGGAGCGGCGCGAGCCCGTCGCGGCCGGGCACCTGCGCGGGCTCGACCCCGAGTCATCCGTCGTCGTCGCCCGTCGGTTGGTGCGCGAGGGAGTGCTGGTCGTCGGTGTCGACCGCGGCGAGACGCGCCCTGACTGACCTGACTCTGCCCACGGCGAACAGGGCCGATCCGGCGGGACCGCTCCAGTAGATTCGTCAGCAAGCGACAACTGCGGTCTCACAGCGGCAGTTCCGAAACGGCAGTACTTATACAAACCTGGAGCGCAACAATGGCCCAACCGGCATTGGTCTCGAGCATTTTCGACCAACTCCTCAAGGACCGCATCATCTGGCTCGGCTCAGAGGTGCGCGATGACAACGCCAACGAAATCTGCGCGAAGATGCTTCTGCTGGCAGCAGAAGACCCGAAGAAGGACATCTTCCTGTACATCAACTCTCCCGGTGGCTCGATCACCGCGGGCATGGCCATCTACGACACGATGAAGTTCGTCCCGAACGACATCGTCACCGTCGGTATCGGCCTCGCCGCCTCGATGGGGCAGTTCCTGCTCTCCTCGGGCACCAAGGGCAAGCGCTACATCACCCCGAACGCACGGGTGCTGCTGCACCAGCCGTCCGGTGGCTTCGGCGGAACCGCCGCGGACATCCAGACCCAGGCCGGCGTCATCCTCGACATGAAGAAGCGGATGGCCGAGCTCACCGCCGAGCAGACCGGCAAGTCGATCGAGCAGGTGCTCATCGACAACGACCGTGACAACTGGTTCACGGCGCAGCAGGCACTCGAATACGGCTTCGTCGACCACCTGCGTGAGTTCGCCGAGGAGGTCGTCGGTGGCGGCGGGACCAACGAGGCCATCTCCAACGCCGACGCGAACAACGCGGCGTCCGACGCCGAGTCCGACAAGTAAGGAACACCATGGACAACTTCACCCTCGGTGCCCCGCTCCCGTCGGGCGTCGCCCGCCCCGCGGCGGAGGCTCGCTACATCCTGCCCACCTTCGAGGAGCGCACGGCCTACGGCTACAAGCGCCAGGACCCGTACGCGAAGCTCTTCGAAGACCGGATCATCTTCCTCGGCGTTCAGATCGACGACGCCTCGGCCGATGACGTCATGGCCCAGCTGCTCGTGCTCGAGAGCCAGGACCCCGACCGCGACATCGTCATGTACATCAACTCACCCGGTGGCTCGTTCACCGCGATGACGGCGATCTACGACACGATGCAGTACGTGCGCCCCGACATCCAGACCGTCGTTCTCGGGCAGGCGGCCTCCGCCGCCGCCGTGATCCTGGCGGCTGGTACGCCCGGCAAGCGTCTCGCCCTGCCGAACGCCCGCATCCTGATCCACCAGCCGGCGGCCGGGTCGGAGGGCTCGAGCCAGGCCTCGGACATCGAGATCCAGGCGCGTGAGATTCTGCGCATGCGTACCTGGCTCGAGGAGACTCTGTCGAGCCACTCGAACCGCACGCCGGAGCAGGTCAACAAGGACATCGACCGCGACAAGATCCTCAGCGCCGCGGAGGCGCTCGACTACGGTCTGATCGATCAGGTTCTCGCGTCGCGCAAGAACATCCCCGCGATCACGCGCTAGTCGTTTCGCACGAAAGACCCCGTCACGACTCGTGACGGGGTCTTTTTCGTGTGCGGCTCAGGCCCGGCGGCGACGTCCCGTCACCAGCAGCGTGACGACCACGGCCACGCCGACAGCCAGCACGGCGCCACCGATCCAGAGCACGGTCGAGAGTGTGCCCGCGCTGACGGCAGGGCGGTCCTCCCCGGCGGCTGAACCGCTGGAATTCGGATGCAGCGTGCCGTTGCAGTCCGGAATCTTCGTGCTTCCCGTGCTCTCACCCGTCGCGCTCCCGTCTGCAGAGCTCGCGGCGTCCGGCGCCCAGGTGAAGCTGTACCGGTCCGACACCGTGTGACCGTCCGCCGAGACGACCTGCCAGGTGACCGTGTAGATGCCGGGTGCGCCGATCGCGGCCGCGGTCGAGACGCCGGAGCCCTCGACGCTCACGCAGCCGTCGCCGTAGTAGCGCTTGTCGGCATCCTGCACCTGAAGGGCGAAGCCGGCATTGTTCGCGTTCAGATCGAGCAGTGCCGCATTGGTGACCACGGAGAACCGATCGGGCAGCGTCGTGAGCGTCGCCCCGGCGGCCGGGGTCGACTCGATCAGGTAGTTGTGCGCCTGCGCCGGCGGCGCGAGCGCGAGCACTGCCGCAAGGGAGAGAGCCGCGACAGCCGTGCCGCGCGCGAGCAGACGTCGACGCCCCGACGCGCGCACCGTGGCGAGGCGCCGCACGGTCAGACCGCCCGCCGGCGCCAGACGACGGCCAGCACGACGCCGACCGCACCGACCACGAGCCCGGCGATGCCGAGACCCCGGGCAACCGGGTCCGTGTCAGGCTCCGCGGTATCGGAGCTGCTGTCCCCGTCAGAGGGCGTCGACTCGTGCTCCGCGGTGACCGATGCGCCGCCGGCATGGTGGTCGGCGGGAGGCTCCTCGGTGACGAACAGTGTCGGAGCCGGGTGCTCCGCATCCTCTCCCGTTCCGTTCCAGCTCACGACAGTGCCGTCGCTGTAGGTCTGGGTGGTCGGCAGCACCAGCTTGCCGGTGTCGGGCACCGGACCGACCGACAGAGGGAAGAGCTGCAGTTGGCCGGGCTGAATCTCCGCGCCGGCAGCCGCGACCCAGGTGACCTTGGTGACGGCCTCGGTGATCTCGTTCTCGCCTGCTTTCACCGGCGTCGGCAGGGTCTCCGTGGTGAGCGTCGTCGTCCAGCCCGCGACCGGCACATAACTCACCGAGGCGAGCGGGGTCTTCGTCGGCAGGTCGACCTCGAGCTTCACGGTGGATGCCGTCGCCGACTCTGTGGGCACCGTGAAGGTGACGAGCGCATACGAGCCCGGCGTCGCCGAGTTCGGTGTCACCGAGACGTGCGCGCTGGCGGAGAGTGGCACGGCGATCGCGATCAGGGCGCCGGCGCCGAGCGCGATAGCGGTGGTGATCGATCGCCGGGTGTGGGTTGCGCGGCCGACGGATGGACGCGTGGGGGCTGTCTGGTTGGTGGATAGCAAAGCTGTTCCTTCGAAGCAGGGCGAATCGCCGCCCGGGCCGGTCGATTCGGAGAAGTGGAGAGAAGTGAGGAGGGATCTACAGCGCCACGAGCGCGGGAGGTCCCCGGTGCCGGCGCGGCGACAGCACGACGAGCCGGGGCGGCAGCAGGGCGTCGAGCGCGGGAATGCGGGCCGGGGGAGTATGGACGGCCACTGGACGAGCGAGGGCCAGCAGCATCCGCACCCATGGTCTGGCGAGGGCGACCAACTGCCAGAACGCGCGCTCACCGAAGCGGAGGGCGAGAACGGTGATGACCGCCGCGATCCCATGCGCGAACCACATCCAGGTGGGCATCGCCATGCCGGTGTCGGCGGCAGCCGTCGGTAGGGCGGCGGGCAGCGGATGCACGCCCATGTCCATGCCGTGGCTCATGGGCATGGTGCTGATGGTTTCAGACCCGAGCGACCCGGAACCGAGCGACCCGGAACTGAATGACCCGGAACCGAATGACACGGGGGCGGACCCCAGCATCGCGAACACCCCATGGAAGAGGAACTGACTTGCACCGACCGCGACGGCCAGCTTCGGCGTCGAGAGTCGTCGACCCGCCAGCGCGATGCAGATCATCGCCGCGAAGGCGAGGCAGAGCAGGATGCCGGGGAGACCGGGTGCATCGCCTCCGGCGAGCAGGTGCGAGCACAGTGCCACGAACACGGAGATCGTCGCGGCGATTCCGCCACGGACGACGCGCGCCCACCGCGTGCTCATACTGCGCTCGTTGGTCATGAGGGTCCAAGTCTAAAGTGCGCTGCGTGCGCGGCTCGCCGGGACGGATTACGTCACGGTGCACCGGCCGTCGCCCGCTCGGGTTAGGCTCATAGCCAGATACACCGTCGTACCGAGAGTTTCGCTGACGGTAGTTCCGACGCGAACTGCCAGGCCCGGGAAGGCCGCTTCTCAGCTCGGGCGATGGCTGTCAGGCAATGTGGATGGGTACCAGGAGGAAATCGCATGGCACGCATAGGCGAGAGCGCCGATCTCCTCAAGTGCTCGTTCTGCGGAAAGAGCCAGAAGCAGGTACAGCAGCTGATCGCCGGGCCGGGCGTATACATCTGCGACGAGTGCGTCGAGCTGTGCAACGAGATCATCGAGGAGCGTCTGGCCGAGGCCGGCGAGGAGACCACGAGCGAATTCGATCTGCCGAAGCCGCGCGAGATCTACAGCTTCCTCGAGGAGTACGTGATCGGCCAGGAGGCGGCGAAGAAGTCGCTGTCGGTGGCCGTGTACAACCACTACAAGCGCATCCGTGCCCGCAACACACTGACCTCCGCCGACGCCGTCATCGATGACGTCGAGATCGCGAAGTCCAACATCCTGCTCATCGGGCCGACCGGATGCGGCAAGACCTACCTGGCGCAGACGCTGGCCAA
This sequence comes from Lacisediminihabitans sp., assembly GCA_040511795.1. Classification (GTDB taxonomy): domain Bacteria; phylum Actinomycetota; class Actinomycetes; order Actinomycetales; family Microbacteriaceae; genus Lacisediminihabitans. The sequence goes on from JBEVGK010000208.1 coordinate 6,990, forward strand.
GCGCCTCAACGTTCCCTTCGCCGTGGCAGACGCCACCGCGCTCACGGAGGCGGGCTACGTGGGCGAAGACGTCGAGAACATCCTGCTGAAGCTGATCCAGGCCGCCGACTACGACGTCAAACGGGCCGAGACCGGGATCATCTACATCGACGAGATCGACAAGATCGCCCGCAAGGCCGAGAACCCGTCGATCACCCGCGATGTCTCCGGTGAGGGCGTGCAGCAGGCGCTGCTCAAGATCCTCGAGGGCACGGTCGCCTCCGTTCCGCCGCAGGGTGGCCGCAAGCATCCGCACCAGGAGTTCATCCAGGTCGACACCACCAACGTGCTGTTCATCGTCGCCGGAGCCTTTGCCGGGCTGGAGGAGATCATCTCCCAGCGTGCGGGCAAGAAGGGCATCGGTTTCGGAGCCCCGCTGCACAGCAAGGGCGATGAGGTCAACCTGTTCGGCGAGGTGCTGCCGGAAGACCTGCATAAGTTCGGACTCATCCCCGAGTTCATCGGCCGTCTGCCCGTCGTCACGACCGTGACCCCGCTCGACCAGGTTGCGCTGATGGAGATCCTCACCAAGCCGAAGAACGCCCTGGTGCGCCAGTACCAGCGCATGTTCGAGCTCGACGGCGTCATCCTCGACTTCGAGCAGGATGCGCTCGAGGCCATCGCCGACCTCGCGGTGCTGCGCCAGACCGGTGCCCGGGGGCTGCGGTCGATCATGGAGGAGGTGCTCGGCCCGATCATGTTCGACGTTCCGTCCAGCGACGAGATCGCCCGTGTCATCGTGACCCGTGCTGCCGTGCTGGAGAATGCGGCGCCCACGATCGTTCCTCACAAGGTCATCCGCGCGGAGAAGTCAGCGTAGGCAAGTCGGCGCGGAGAAGTCGGCGTAGCCACTTCCTCCCGCTTGGCGCGCGAGGAGAGGTCTGAGCGCGCCCTAGGCTGAACGGATGCTGCAGCCCATCTCCGCCGGTTTCGTCGCGGCGATCTCCGGCTTTGCCAGCTCCTTCGCTCTCGTCATCGCCGGGCTCCGGGCTGTCGGTGCGAGCCCCGCGGAAGCGTCGTCCGGACTGCTCGCGCTGTGTCTCGCGGTGGCGGTGGTCGCCATCGTCGGATCGCTCTGGTTGCGCATCCCGCTCGCTATCGCGTGGTCGACCCCCGGCGCCGCTGTCCTGCTCGCCGCACACGGCGGCCATGTGCGCTTCTCCGATGCCGTCGGGGCCTTCCTGGTCAGCTCTGCCCTTATCGTGCTCTGCGGCCTGTGGCCTGCGCTCGGCCGCGCGATCGTCAGGATTCCGCGTCCGCTCGCCAGCGCGATGCTCGCCGGGGTACTGTTCCCCATCTGCCTCGCACCGATCGAGGCCGTCGCCACCGTGCCCCTGTTGGCGGCCCCCGTCGTCATCGTCTGGCTCGTGCTGTTCCGACTCGCTCCACGCTGGGCGGTTCCTGCGGCGATGGCCGTCGCCGTCGTCGCGGTGCTGGCCTCCGCC
>JBEVGK010000209.1:0-4647 GCA_040511795.1 Lacisediminihabitans sp.
GCCGGTGCCGCGAACGGCCGGAGCACGGGATGCGGCGGCGGAAGCGGCCACCGCCACACTGCCGCGGCCCGTCGAGCTGTCGTCCCCGCCGCCGCATCCGCTGCCGGCGCTGCGCTCTCGGGTGAGACAGCACGCACGGCGGGGCCGGGGGAGACCAGCGCCACCACGGCGAGCACGGCCGCGAACAGGATCGCCCGACCGGCAAGCCGAATCGGTCTGGCGGCGACGGACGGGGACGACATGCACCGATGCTGCCCCGGACGCGCCGCGCGCGGCAGGGTGATGAGCGATCTGTGCAATCAGGCGCAGGGATGCCGGCCGTGGAGGAGCAGAGCCGGTGCTACACTTCTTGGAGCACTCCGCATCACGCGGGGTGACTACGCGTGCCCATCTGCGGTCGGTATTCGACCGCGGCACATCATCCACCAGTCTCCTCGCTCGAACCATGAGCGCCGAGCGGGTGAGTGCCGGGCACCAGGTTCGCGGCCGTCCGGCCTGCGAAGTCAACTGAGATAAGCGTGCACCGGCGTCGCCGTGCGCGCGGAAAAGGAACCGGCCATGGCCGTCGTCACCATTCGCCAGCTGCTCGACAGCGGCGTCCACTTCGGACACCAGACCCGCCGTTGGAACCCGAAGATGAAGCGCTTCATTCTGACCGAGCGCTCGGGCAGCCACATCATCGACCTGCAGCAGTCGCTGTCGTACATCGACAAGACCTACGACTACGTCAAGGACACCGTCGCGCACGGCGGCACCATCCTCTTCGTCGGTACCAAGAAGCAGGCCCAGGGATCGATCGCCGAGCAGGCGCAGCGCGTCGGCCAGCCGTTCGTCAACCAGCGCTGGCTCGGTGGCCTCCTCACCAACTTCCAGACGGTCTCCAAGCGTCTCGCCCGCATGAAGGAACTCGAAGAGATCGACTTCGACGACACCACGCGCGGCTACACCAAGAAGGAACTGCTGATCCAGAAGCGCGAGCTCGTGAAGCTGCAGCGCTCGCTCGGTGGTATCCGCAACCTCACCAAGACCCCGTCTGCGATCTGGATCGTCGACACCAAGAAGGAGCACCTCGCGATCGACGAGGCGCACAAGCTCGGTATCCCGGTCATCGCGATCCTCGACACCAACTGCGACCCCGACGAGGTCAACTACCCGATCCCGGGTAACGACGACGCGATCCGTTCCGTCGGTCTGCTCACCCGCATCATCGCGGATGCCGCTGCCGAGGGCCTGATCCAGCGTCACCAGAAGCCGGAGGAGGGCGTCGTTCTCGAGCCCCTCGCCGCATGGGAGGCGGAGCTGCTCGCAGCCTCCGAGACCCCGTCCACCGAGGCTGAGGCCATCGAGGCCGTCGACGGTCTGATCGAGTCGACCACCCCCGACGTGGCTGCCGTCGACGCCGTCATCGCCGCCGAGGTTCCCGTCGAGGAGAACGACGCGGATGCCGTCGCCGCAGTCGAGCTCGCCGCCATCGCGGATGCCGACCTGGTCGCCACCCCGAAGACCGAGACCGACGAGCAGGCCGAGGCTCGCCTCGAGGCCGAGGCGACTCCCGCCGAGAAGGAGACCCCGGCCGAGAAGGCTGCGGCCGCCAAGCCTTCCGCCAAGTAGTTCTCCCTTCACCAGCACTCTTTAGTAGCAAAGGAACCAGCCATGGCAGATTTCAGCCTGGACGACCTCAAGACCCTGCGCGAGCGCCTCGGCACCGGCATGGTCGAGACCAAGAACGCTCTCGTCGAAGCGGGCGGTGACCTCGAGAAGGCCACCGAGCTGCTCCGTCTGCGCGGCGCGAAGAGCAATGCGAAGCGCTCCGACCGCTCCACCAGTGAGGGCCTGATTGCCGCGAAGGACAACGGCTCGACGACCACGCTCATCGAGCTGGCCTGCGAGACCGACTTCGTCGCGAAGAGCGCCAAGTTCGTCGCGCTCGGCGACCAGGTGCTGGATGCGGTCGCCGCAGCCGGTGCCTCCACCGTCGACGAGGCCCTCGCGGCCCCGGCCGGCTCGCAGACCGTCGCCGAGCTCATCAGCGACGAGGCCGCGATCCTCGGTGAGAAGATCGAGCTCCGTCGCGTCGCTCTGGTGACCGGTGAGCACTTCGCCGTGTACCTGCACAAGACCAACAAGGACCTGCCGCCGCAGGTCGGCGTGGTCGTGGGCTACACCGGTGATGACGCCGAGACCGCGCGTAGCATCGCGCAGCACATCTCCTTCGCCGACCCGCAGTACCTCACTCGCGACCAGGTCCCCGCGGCCGACGTCGAGAACGAGCGTCGCATCGTCGAGGAGATCAGCCGCGGCGAGGGCAAGCCCGAGGCCGCCCTGCCGAAGATCATCGAGGGCCGCGTGAACGCGTTCTTCAAGCAGGTCGTGCTCACCGAGCAGGACTACGCACGCGACAACAAGCTGTCCGTCGCCACCGTGCTGAAGGATGCCGGCATCACCGTCACCGACTTCGCACGTTTCAAGGTCGGCGCGTAAGCACCCCCCTGTAGTACCCCGGAATGGGCTCGGATCGCGCAAGCGGCCGGGCCCATTCCCATGCCAGGGCGCGGTGCTGGACCGGTACCCTGGAAGACGCTCACCAACAGAAGGAGAAAGCATGACCGACGCGCACAAGAGACGGGTTCTCCTCAAACTATCGGGTGAGGCCTTCGGCGGTGGCTCCCTCGGGGTCAACCCGGATGTGGTCAGCGAGCTCGCCAAAGAGATCGCGGCGGCGGCACAGGATGTCGAGATCGCCATCGTCGTCGGCGGTGGCAACTTCTTCCGCGGTGCGGAACTCAGCCAGCGCGGAATGGACCGTGGACGCGCGGACTACATGGGAATGCTCGGCACCGTGATGAACGCGCTCGCGCTGCAGGACTTCCTCGAGCAGGCCGGTGCGGCCACCCGAGTGCAGTCCGCCATCTCGATGACCCAGGTCGCCGAGCCGTACATCCCGCGTCGGGCGGAGCGCCACCTCGAGAAGGGCCGCGTCGTCATCTTCGGCGCCGGCGCAGGGCTCCCGTACTTCTCCACCGACACGGTGGCCGCCCAGCGTGCCCTGGAGATCAACGCCGACGTCGTGCTGGTCGCCAAGAACGGCGTGGACGGCGTGTACGACGACGACCCCCGGCACAACGCCGACGCCAAGAAGATCGACGAGATCACGTATCAGGAGGCGCTGGTGCAGGGTCTCAAGGTCGTCGACTCCACCGCCTTCAGCCTCTGCATGGACAACAAGATGCCCATGGTCGTGTTCGGGATGTCCCCGGCCGGCAACCTGACGAAGGCGATCGCGGGCGAGCGCATCGGCACCCTCGTCAACAACTGAGTCGCGCGCGACCAATTCCGCTGGGCGTCATCCCCGGCCCCGTACAGACCGATAAACTCTCGACAGACCGCCCTCGAAGGAGCAACAACCGTGATCCCTGAAGTCCTGGCAGAAGCCAAAGACAAGATGCACAAGTCCGTCGAGGCGGCGAAGGACGATTTCAGCAACGTCCGTACCGGCCGGGCCAATCCGGCGCTCTTCCAGAAGATCCTGGTCGACTACTACGGAACGCCGACCCCGCTCGGTCAGCTCGCGGGCATGAACAACCCCGAGGCGCGCACCCTGCTCGTGACCCCCTACGACAAGGGCGCGCTCAAGGAGATCGAGAAGGCGATCACCAACGCGCCGAACCTCGGCGCCAACGTCGGAAACGACGGAACGATCATCCGAGTGACGCTGCCGGAACTCACCGAGGAGCGTCGACGCGAGTTCGTCAAGATCGTGCGCGGCAAGGGCGAAGACGCGAAGGTGTCGATTCGCAACATCCGTCGCAGCGCGAAGGACGACCTCGATGGTCTCAAGAAAGAGGTCGGCGAAGACGAGATCGCCCGCGGTGAGAAGGAACTCGAGGCCGTGACCAAGGCGAACATCGACGCCATCGACGATGCCCTGAAGAAAAAGGAAGCCGAGCTTCTCGAGGTCTGATGACTCGCGCTCCTGACGACGCTCAGCCTTCGGAGGGCGGCCAGCCGACCGTTCCCCAGCGACGGCGGCCATTCCGTCGCGCCGACGTGGAGGCGCGAGCCCACGGGCTCGAGGAGGACTTCAAGGTGCAGGTCGCCGCGACCCGCGCCCAGTTCGATGCGACGCAGGAGAAGATCCAGGCCCGCACGGGGCGCAACCTCCCCGTCGCGATCCTGATCGGACTGGTGCTCGGTGGCAGCCTGCTGGTGAGCCTGCTCATCATCAAGGCGCTCTTCATGATCTTCGCGGCCCTGCTGATCGGCTTCACGACCTTCGAGCTCGCCAGCGCGTTGCGCTTCGCCGGGCGCAAGGTTCCCCGCGTCGGCAGCGTCATCGCCGGCCTCGCGATCGTGCCGGCGGCCTTCTACGGCGGGGCAGGCGGCGCCTGGCTCGCGCTGCTCGGCGGCATCGTCTTCGTGGCGCTCTGGCGTCTGGTCGAGGTGGCTCTGCCCAGCCACCGCACGACGGTGCGCGCCTTCTGGGCCGACCTCGGGGCCGGCACCCTGGTGCAGGTCTACGTCGTGTTCCTCGCCAGTTTCGCCGTCATCCTCACCGCCGAGCGTGGGGGACAGTGGTGGACGCTGGCCTTCCTCATCGTCGTGGTGGGAATCGACACCGGCGCGTATGTGTCCGGGCTTCTGTTCGGC
>JBEVGK010000210.1:0-3777 GCA_040511795.1 Lacisediminihabitans sp.
ATCCGTCGAGCTCTACGGTGCCTATTTCGCCGACGCGGGCCAGTACCTCGAACAGCAGGTGTTCGTGAATCACGACGCCCCCAACACGGTGTCCCGCGTCACGTACAAGGGTGCGCTGCAGGGCGAGGGCGCCCACACCGTCTGGATCGGCGACGTGCTGATCCGGCCCACGGCATCCGGAACCGACAGCTACGAGCAGAACCGCAACCTGCTGCTCACCGACGGTGCCCGCGCCGACTCTGTGCCGAACCTCGAGATCGAGACCGGCGACATCGCCGGGGCCGGGCACGCCAGCGCCAGCGGCCGCTTCGACGACGAGCAGCTGTTCTACCTGCAGGCCCGCGGAATCGAAGAGCACGACGCCCGTCGGCTCGTCGTGCTCGGCTTTCTCGCCGAGGTCGTGCAGAAGATCGGATCTCCTGAGCTCGAGACGCGCCTGCAGGCCGCGATCGAGACCGAACTCGCTGGTCCCAGCGGAAAGGCAGCATGACGGTGAGCAGTATCAAGATCTGTGCGGAAGAGGATGTCGCGCTCGGTTCCGCCGTGCGTGTCACCATCGACGGCACCGCCATCGCCCTCGTCCGCGACTCGGCCGGTGCCGTGCACGCGATCGGCGACGTCTGCACCCACGGCGACATCTCGCTCTCCGAGGGCTTCGTCGAAGACGACACCCTCGAATGCTGGGCGCACGGCTCCAAGTTCTCCCTCCTGAGCGGCAAGCCGCTCACCCTGCCGGCGTACGACCCGGTTCCCGTCTTCGCCGTCAGCATCGTCGACGGCGACGTCTACATCGACCCGACGCCCGTCGTCGTTGAATAGGAAGCAAGCAATGTCAGTCCTCGAAATCAAGGACCTGCACGTCTCCGTCGAGACCGAGCAGGGCACCAAGCAGATCCTCAAGGGTGTCGACCTGGTCGTGAAGACCGGCGAGATCCACGCGATCATGGGCCCGAACGGCTCCGGCAAGTCCACCCTGGCGTACACGATCGCCGGGCATCCCAAGTACACCGTCGACAGCGGGTCGATCACGCTCGACGGCGAAGACGTCCTCGAGATGACGGTCGACGCCCGTGCCCGTGCCGGTCTGTTCCTCGCCATGCAGTACCCGGTGGAGATCCCCGGGGTCGCGGTGACCAACTTCCTGCGTACCGCCAAGACGGCGATCGACGGCGAGGCCCCCTCCATCCGCACCTGGGGCAAAGACGTCAAGCAGTCGATGAAGAATCTCCGCATGGACGCGTCTTTCGCCGAGCGCAACGTCAACGAGGGATTCTCCGGTGGTGAGAAGAAGCGCCACGAGATCCTGCAGCTCGAGCTGCTCAAGCCGAAGTTCGCCGTGCTCGACGAGACCGACTCGGGCCTCGATGTCGACGCGCTCAAGATCGTGTCAGAGGGCGTCAACCGGGCCAAGGACAACACCGACCTCGGCCTGCTGCTGATCACGCACTACACCCGCATCCTCCGCTACATCCAGCCCGACTTCGTTCACGTCTTCGTCGACGGCCGCGTCGCCGAAGAGGGCGGCCCCGAGCTGGCCGACCGCCTCGAGAACGAGGGCTACGACCGCTTCCTGACCGATGTGGCCGAGGAAGAGAACGTGAGCTGACCATGGCCGTCGCACTCGAACCGGCATTCTTCGATCAGGTCGAAGAGGCGCTGAAGGATGTCGTCGATCCCGAGCTCGGCGTCAACGTCGTCGATCTCGGCCTCATCTACGACCTCACGTGGGACGAGGAGTACAAGGCACTCATCATCAGCATGACCTTGACCTCCGCCGGCTGCCCCCTCACTGACGTGATCGAGGAGGAGACGGCCCAGGCCCTCGACGGCATCGTCGAGCAGTTCCGCATCAACTGGGTCTGGATGCCGCCGTGGGGTCCCGAGAAGATCACCGACGACGGTCGCGACATGATGCGGGCACTCGGCTTCTCGATGTAGGGGGTGCCCGCGCTGTAGTCTTCATGCGATGAAGCAGATGCGGGGGCAATCGGGCACGTCGGACGAGCGTCGGCGGGCACGCCTGAGGCGTTCGATCGTGCAGACGCAGCTCTTGGTCGCGGCATCGATGCTCGTGCTTGCCTGCCTCGCCATCGCGCTGGATTTCGAGTCCCTCGCCTCTCCCGTGTTCCTCGGTGGGCTCGTGCTCGAATTCGCCGCCACCAGTTACGCCCTGCTCATGCCGTGGTCGGAGCGCACAGCGCGGTGGGCGACTGTGCTTCCCGTGGTCAACATCCTCGCCATCGTCCTGCTGCGGGAAGGGCGTCCGGAACTGGGCGCCGGCCTTCTCCTCGTGCTGCCGATCATGTGGATGGCACGCCACAACGGCCTGGCCGGCACCATCGGCGGTGTGCTCTTCGCCACCGCGCTGCTGTGGGCGGGCACGGTCGTCACCGGGCTCCCCACCACCGGGCTCGGGTACGTCGTCCTGCTCCTGCTCCCGCTGACGCTCGGCTTCGTTGCGACGACCACCTACGTGACCGCGCGCAGGAACTTCAGCCAACGCATCCTGCTGCAGCAGCAGGCGCAGCTGGTCGAGCGGGCCTTCGAGCGCGCGCGGCGCCAGGAGCTGTTCCGCAACGAGGTGCTCGACGCCGTCAGCTTCGGCGTGCTCGCCTTCGATCGGGAGGGAACGCTCACGCTGATGAACGAGGCTCAGCGGCTCTCCCTCGCCGAGTTCCACGCGCCTGCCGGCGCTGTGGTGCACCCCGTGGTCTACCGGGCCGACCGGGTCACCGCGTTCTCGCCCGACGATCGGCCGGTCGCCCGCGCCCTGCGCGGCGAATCCTTCGATGACGAGACGATCTGGGTGGGCGAGCCGGGGACCAGGCGTGCAGCCTATGCGGTGACCTCCCGCCCGCTCTCTGCTCCCGGCGGGGAGTTCGACGGCCAGGTCGTCGTCGTTCGCGACATCACCCGCGAGCTGGATGCGATCGAGGCACGCGATGATCTCGTGGCGTCGGTCAGCCATGACCTGCGCACGCCGATCACCTCGATTCTGGGCTACCTCGAGCTGGTGCTCGAAGACGACGACATCGACGAGCGCAACCGCAAGATGGTCGGGATCGCTCACCGCAACTCCGAGCGGCTGCTCGCACTCGTCTCCGATCTCATGCACGCCGCCAGCCAGGCCGAGGCGCAGGCACCGATGACCTTCCAGCCCTACGACGTGGGATACACGGTCGACGAGGCAGTCGAATCGCAACGCCCCATGATCGAAGGGCAGGGCCTGCGGTTGGAGACCGATATCGAGGACCGCGCGCTCTGCGTCGTCGACCCGCTTCGGATGCGCCAGGTCTTGGACAACCTGCTGACGAATGCGGTGAAGTACAACCGCAAGGGCGGCACCGTGAGGGTGACGCTGCGCGACGACGGCACGTTCGTGCGGATTGCGGTCTCCGATACGGGGGTCGGCATCTCGCTGACCGATCAGCAGCGCCTGTTCGAGAGGTACTTCCGCACAGAGTCTGCGCGTCAATCCTCGGTTCACGGGTCCGGCCTGGGACTCAATATCACCGCGGAGATCATCAAGGAGCACGGCGGGGAGTTGGCGGTATCGAGCACTCCCGGAGTCGGCTCGACCTTCGAGATCATCCTGCCGTCGCTCGGTGCCAGCGCGCCGGTGGTTGGCGCGAGTCTCGCCGAGGGCGCATCATGATCTTCGATTCGACGACGCTGTCCCTCGCCGAGGGACTGGTCTTCCTCACCACGGGAGCGACCTTCATTCTGGGCACCGTCCTCGGCCGCACCACCGCCGTCGGGCGGGTGTGGAGTGCGGCT
>JBEVGK010000211.1:0-7178 GCA_040511795.1 Lacisediminihabitans sp.
AGAACCAGATCTTCCCGGTGCTGATGCCGCTCGCCGTCGACCCCGCGCATCCGTTCCCCTACATCTCCGGCCTGTCCCTCAACCTGTCCATCCGGGTGCGCAACCCCAAGACCGGCAAGGAGGAGTTCGCCCGCCTCAAGGTGCCCCCGATGTTGCCGCGCTTCGTGAAGCTGCCGAACGACGGCACGGGCATCATGCGCTTCATCCCGCTCGAAGACCTCATCTCGAATCATCTCGGCGACCTGTTCCCCGGCATGGAGGTGCTCGACCACCACGAGTTCCGCGTCACCCGCAACGAGGATGTCGAGGTCGAGGAAGACGAGTCGGAGAATCTCATCCAGACCCTCGAGCGCGAGCTGCTGCGCCGTCGGTTCGGCCCGCCGATCCGCCTCGAGATCACCGACGACATGGATGAACTCACCCTCTCGCTGCTCGTACGGGAGCTCGACATCACGGAGTCCGAGGTCTACCGCCTGCCGGCGCCGCTCGATCTCGGCGGCCTGTTCGAGCTGACCAGGATCGATCGCCCCGAGCTCAAGTACCGCAAGCACGTGCCGACCACAGCCGTGCAACTGCTGCCCGCGGAGCCGAACGCGACGCCGGACATCTTCCGCTCGATCGCGCGCCAGGACATCCTGCTTCACCACCCCTACGAGTCGTTCGCCACCAGTGTGCAGGCCTTCCTCGAGCAGGCCGCCGCAGACCCGAATGTGCTCGCCATCAAGCAGACGCTGTACCGCACCTCGGGCGACAGTCCCATCGTCGAGGCGCTGATCGCCGCGGCGGAGGCCGGCAAGCAGGTGCTCGCGCTGGTCGAGATCAAGGCACGGTTCGACGAGTCTGCCAACATCGTCTGGGCCCGCAAGCTCGAAAAGGCCGGCGTGCACGTCGTCTACGGTCTCGTCGGACTCAAGACCCACTGCAAGCTCGCCCTGGTGGTGCGCAACGAGGGCGGCCGGCTGCGGCATTACAGCCACATCGGCACGGGTAACTACAACCCCAAGACCAGCCGCATCTACGAGGACCTCGGCCTGCTCACCGCGAGCGACACCGTCGGCAAGGACCTCACCCGCCTCTTCAACGAGCTGTCGGGCTACGCGATCGAGAAGAAGTTCAAGCGTCTGCTGGTAGCGCCGCGACTGCTGCGCAAGGGCCTGATCAAGCGGATCCAGATCGAGGCCGAGAACGCGCGCAACGGGCTGCCCTCCGGCATCCGCATCAAACTCAACTCCATCGTCGACGAGGCGATCATCGACGCGCTGTACCGGGCGAGCGAGGCGGGCGTGCCGATCGAGCTGCTGGTGCGCGGCATCTGCGTGATGAAGCCGGGGCTACCGGGCATGAGCGAGAACATCGTCATCCGCTCGATCCTCGGTCGCTACCTCGAGCACTCGCGCATCTTCTCCTTCGTCAACAACGGCGACCCGCAGGTATACATCGGCAGCGCCGACATGATGCACCGCAACCTCGACCGCCGCGTCGAGGCGCTGGTGCGGCTCACCGCTCCCGAACACCTGCGCGAGATCTCCGAGCTGTTCGACCTCGCCATGTCAGACGAGACCTCGTCGTGGATGCTCGACGGCGAGGGCAACTGGACCAGACACAATCACGACGCGGAGGGGCGCCCGTTGCGCGATATGCAGAACACCCTGCAGAAGACGATCTCCAGTCGCAAACGCGGAGGGGTGGCGCGGTGAGCGCCTCGGACTCCGCCGCGGTCGTCGCGGCGGGCGCGGTGTGCTGGCGACTGGTCGGCGGCAAAACGCAGGTGTTGATCGTGCACCGCGGCGACCGCGCCGACGTCGGCCTGCCCAAGGGCAAGGTGGACCCCGGTGAGACTCCCCCGCAGACCGCCGTGCGCGAGCTGAAAGAAGAGACCGGACTCACGGTCACCCTCGGCGCCCCACTCAAGACCATCGAGTACACGATGCCCGGCGGCAAGGCCAAGGTCGTCCACTACTGGGCGGCGGAGGTCTCGGATGCGGCGGTAGCGGCATCCACCTTCGTTCCGAACGCGGAGATCGCCTCGGTTCAGTGGCTCCCGATCGCCAAGGCACGCGCCGCGCTCTCCTACGGTCGCGACCGGGAGGTGCTCGACCTGTTCGAGTCGCGGGTGAAGGCAGGTCTCGTGCGCACCTTCCCGATCATCGCGCTGCGCCACGGCAAGACCATTCCCCGCCCGAGCTGGGACGGACCGGACAAGACCCGCCCGCTGCTGCACCGCGGGAGGGAGCAGGCCGTCAGCGTCGCCACCGCGATCGCGGCCTGGTCGCCGCGCAAGCTGATCAGCAGCACCGCACTGCGCTGCATCAGCACCATCGAGCCGACCGCGGCGGTGACCGGCCTGCCGATCACTCTCAAGGAGGGGATCGGTCAGGATGCCTTCGCCGAAGACGAGCGCGACATGGTTGCCCTGGTGCACAAGAGGCTCGCGAAGCGCAAGCCGGTGGTGCTGTGCAGCCATGGTCCGGTGATCCCGCACATCGTGCACGAGGTGGCCAAGGCCACCGGGGAGGCAGACAATTCACGCCTTCGCCGCGCGGCGGAACTGGCGACAGGCGACTACATCGTGCTGCATGTGTCGCTCGACCACCCGCATGACGGACTCGTCGCGTTCGAGGCACACACTCCCTATCTTGGATGACCGGTACAGGGCCACAGGGCCCGACATCGGCGCGTTTAGGGTGGTGTTCGCGCCCCGTTAACCCTCCGTTCACCTTCCGGCGCGACGGTAGTTAACCTCTGCCCATAGCGTCTTCTTCGGACCAGCACCGGTCTGCCCGGCCAGCAGAGCCCTAGATGTCAGCTCGCCGTGGTCACCACCCCGAAGGGAACACAGTGAAGTTCAAGAATGTGGCAGTCGTCGGCGCTTTCGCGCTCACGGCGACGATCGCCCTCGCCGGTTGCGCCAGCTCCAGCGGCGACAGCGGCACCCCCACTACGAAGCCTTCCGCCAGCGCTGACCCGTACAAGGTCGACGCCTCGCTGAGCGGCACCATCACCGCCGGCGGCTCGAGCGCACAGGCCAACGCCGAGGCAGCGTGGGCAGCAGCGTTCACCGCACAGGCTTCGGGCGTGACCATCAACTACGACAAGTCGCAGGGTTCCGGTGGCGGTGTCACCAACTGGCTCGCCGGCAGCTACGACTTCGCGGGCTCCGACTCGCCCCTCAACCCGACCCAGGTCGCCTCCTCCGCCACCACCTGTGGTGCGGATGGCGCCGTCAACCTGCCGGTCTACCTCGACGGTGTCGCGGTCATCTACAACCTGCCGGGCGTCAGCAAGCTGAACCTCTCCTCCGAGGTCATCGCCAAGATCTTCAGCCTGAAGATCACCACCTGGAACGACCCGGCGATCGTCGCGCTGAACCCGAAGGCCAAGCTGCCGGCGACCGCGATCACCACCGTGACCCGTTCCGACGGATCCGGCACGACCACCAACTTCACCAACTACCTCAGCCAGACGCAGCCCTCGATCTGGACCTACGCGCCCAGCAACGCGTGGCCCGTCGCCGGCTCGAGCGCCCAGCAGGGTGGCTCCGGTGTGGTGAACACCGTCAAGGCGGGTGCCGGCACCATCGGTTACGCCGACCACAGCGCGATCGGTGATCTCACCGCCGCGTCGATCCAGGCCGGTACCAGCAAGGACTTCGTCGCCTTCAGCCAGGAGGGTGCCTCGGCCGCCTTCACCAAGGCCGCTGTCGCCGTGCCTTCCGACGTCGAGGGTGACCTCCCGCAGAAGCTCGACTACACGAAGCTCACCGACAAGTCGGCCTACCCGATCCCGCTGATCTCGTACCAGATCCTCTGCAAGACCTTCAAGTCGGCAGAGCAGGCCAAGCTGACCAAGGCGTTCGTCGGTTTCGTCGCCAGCGACATCGGCCAGAAGATCGCCGCGAAGAACGCAGGATCGGCTCCGATCCCGGCCGCTACGCTCGCGAAGATCGCGAAGAGCCTCGAGCTCATCAAGTAGTAGGCGTTAGCCTTCTGCAAGCCTGGTAGAGCCTCCCCCGCTGTGACACCTCCCGAGAAAAGACATCAGTGACTTCTAATCCCGCTGTTCGTTCCCGTACGAGCTCTGTCACAGCGCCCGGTTCCACCACCGCGTCAGGACCCCGTTCCCCCCAGGGGGGAGCGGGGTCCTCCCGCGTCAAATCCCGGCCAGCCGACCGGATCTTCTTCGGCCTGAGCTTCGGCTCCGCACTGCTCATCATGGTCATCCTGGCCGCCGTCGCGATCTTCCTGATCGTGCAGGCCGCCCCGGCCATCGCCGCCAACTGGGCGAGCAACCCCGACCTCACCAGCGGCCCTACCGGCGGCTTCGCGACCTTCTGGAACTATGTCGCGCCGCTCATCTGGGGAACGCTGTGGGTCTCCGCCATCGCACTGGTGCTCGGCGCCCCGGTCGCCATCGGCATCGCCCTGTTCATCTCGCACTACGCGCCGCGCAGAATCACCGGCATCCTCGGCTACCTCATCGACCTGCTCGCCGCGGTGCCCTCGATCGTCTTCGGCCTCTGGGGAATCATCGTGATCCGGCCGCTGCTGCTTCCGCTCACCGACTGGCTCAACCACAATCTCGGCTTCATCCCGATCTTCTCGGGGCAGGCATCCACCACCGGTTCGACGATCCTCGCCGGTGGTGTCGTGCTCGCCGTGATGATCCTGCCGATCATCAGCTCCATCTCCCGCGAGATCTTCCTGCAGACGCCGCGCCTGCACGAGGAGGCCGCACTCGCCCTGGGGGCGACCAAGTGGGAGATGATCCGCCTGGCCGTGCTGCCCTACGCCCGCTCCGGCGTCGTGAGCGCCACGCTGCTCGGCCTCGGCCGCGCGCTCGGCGAGACCATGGCGATCGCGCTGATCATCTCCCCCTCGATCGGCTTCTACTGGAACATCCTCACCGAGGGCAAGAACTCGCAGACGATCGCCGCGAACCTGGCCCTCAACTTCCCGATCTCGAACGTTCTGCAGCGCGAGGCGCTCATCGGCACGGGCCTCATGCTGTTCGTCATCTCGCTGGCGGTCAACTTCCTCGCCCGCTGGATCATCTCCCGCTCGAACGCCGACAAGAGCGGCCGCTCGAAGCGACGCCGCACGGCGATCGTCGAGTCGGCATCCGCTGAGAACGGTGCCGCGCTCTCCGCCAGCGAATCGCCCGTCGGTGCCACGGGCTCCGCGACCACCAAGCCGGAAGGATCCCCCGCGTGACCGCGATCAGCTCAGGCGCCGCCCGCAAGAGCGCGTCGAAGGGCCCCGGCCCCATCGTCAACTCACTGACCACCGGCCAGCTGCCGAAGTTCGTCGAGTTCTACGTGCTGGCCGGATCGCTCATCGTCGTCGGCGGCGCGATGCTCCTCCTCGGATTCAATGTCGGGGGTTGGCTCTTCCTCTCGGCGCTGGTCTACCTGATCGCGCTCGGCGTGCTCTCGGCGATCGCCGAGAATCGCCGCCGCGCCGTCGACCGCATCGTGCGCAGCCTGGTGACCATCGCCTTCCTGCTGGCGATCGCTCCGCTGATCTCGACGCTGTGGACGGTCGCATCGAACGGCATCGGCCAGCTGAACTGGGCCTTCATCTCGCAGACGGGCGGCGCGGTGTTCAACCCGGAGACGCTGAAGGTCGACATCACCACCGGCGCTCTCCAGGCCATCGTCGGAACGCTCGAGATCACCGGCATCGCCGCCCTCATGTCGATACCGATCGGCCTGCTCACCTCGATCTACCTCGTCGAATACGCGCGTCCTAACCAGCCCATCGCCCGCACCGTCACCTTCCTCGTCGATGTGATGACCGGCATTCCCTCGATCGTCGCCGGTCTGTTCGCCTTCTCGCTGTTCACCCTGTTGGTCGGGCCGAAGGCGTTCAGCGGATTCTCCGCCTCGGTGGCCCTGTCGGTGCTGATGATCCCGATCGTGGTGCGGTCGTGCGAGGAGATGCTGCGGCTGGTCCCGAGCGATCTGCGCGAAGCATCCTTCGCCCTCGGCGTCTCGCGGTTCTCCACGATCGTCAAGGTCGTGCTGCCGACCGCCATCGTCGGCATCATCACCGGGATCACGCTGGCCATCGCCCGCGTGATCGGTGAGACCGCGCCGATCTTCATCGCGGCGAGCTTCACCGACAACTTCAACGCGAACCCGTTCAGCGGTCCGATGCAGACGCTGCCGGTGCTCGCCTACACCGGCATCAAGTTCCCCGGGCAGGACATCGCGGCCTCGAACGCCTCCGCCTGGGGTGCGGCGCTGCTGCTCGTGATCCTGGTCGTCATCCTCAACATCATCGCCCGCGTCATCGCCCGAGTCTTCGCGCCCAAGGGCGCTCGCTAACCCTCAAGCCTAAGGAAAACGTGTCCAAGCGCATCGAAGTCAACAACCTCGACGTCTTCTACGGTGACTTCCTCGCCGTCGAAGACGTGTCGATCACGATCGAGCCCCGCACCGTCACCGCCCTGATCGGCCCCAGCGGCTGCGGAAAGTCCACCTTCCTGCGCACGCTCAACCGCATGCACGAGGTGATTCCCGGCGCTCACGTCGACGGCGAGGTGCTCATCGACGGCAACAACCTCTACGGCCCCGGCGTCGACCCGGTGCTCGTTCGGCGCCAGGTGGGAATGGTGTTCCAGCGGGCGAACCCGTTCCCGACCATGTCGATCAAAGACAACGTGCTGGCCGGCGTCACGCTGAACAACCGCAAGCTGTCGAAGTCCGACTCCGAATCGCTCGTCGAGCGCTCGCTGCGCGGCGCGAACCTCTGGAACGAGGTGAAGGACCGCTTGGACAAGCCGGGCATGGGCCTCTCCGGTGGTCAGCAGCAGCGTCTGTGCATCGCCCGAGCCATCGCCGTCTCCCCCGACGTCGTGCTGATGGACGAGCCGTGCTCGGCCCTCGACCCGATCTCCACTCTCGCGATCGAAGACCTCATCGAGGAACTCAAGCAGGAGTACACGATCGTGATCGTCACCCACAACATGCAGCAGGCCTCGCGGGTGAGCGACAAGACGGCGTTCTTCAACATTGCGGGCACCGGCAAGCCGGGCAAGCTCATCGAGTACGACGACACCAACACGATCTTCTCGAAGCCCAGCGTGCAGGCGACGGAAGACTACGTCTCCGGCAAATTCGGATGATCTGACGCCAAACACCACAACGGAACACCGGCACGACAACAGAAGCGGATCGG
>JBEVGK010000212.1:0-6433 GCA_040511795.1 Lacisediminihabitans sp.
GATCACCTTGGGGTCGTTCATCAGCGTGCGGCCGGTGCCACTGTACGCGTCGCGGCCCTGGTCGAGCACATAGCCACGGTCGCAGATCTGCAGGGCGCGACGGGCGTTCTGCTCCACGATCATCACGGAGACACCCGCCCGGTTGATCTGGGCCACGTTGATGAAGGTCTCGTCCTGTCGAACGGGGGAGAGACCGGCGCTCGGCTCATCGAGCAGCAGCACCGAGGGATCCATCATCAGCGCGCGGGACATGGCCACCATCTGACGCTCACCGCCGGAGAGCGAGCCCGCGCGCTGCTTGAGGCGCTTACCGAGCTCCGGGAAGAGGTTGGTGACGAAGTCGATCCGCTCACGGTAGATCTTCGGCTTCTGATACACGCCCATCTCGAGGTTCTCTTCGATGGTCAGGCTCGGGAACACGTTGTTGTTCTGCGGCACCATGCCGACACCCTTGGTGACCAGCTTGTCGGCCTTGAGGCCGGTGATCTCCTCACCGCCGAGGATGATCGAACCGCTCCGGATGCCGACCTGACCGAAGATCGCCTTCAACAGCGTGGACTTGCCGGCGCCGTTCGGCCCGATGATGCCGACCAGTTCGCCCCGGCCCACGTGCACATTGCAGCCGTTCAGGATGTTGACGCCGGGCAGGTAGCCGGCCACCAGATCCTTGGTCTGAAGAACGATGTCATCGCTTGTCATCGGTCGCGTCCTCTTCTGCGATTTCTTCGGCGATCTCCGCCGCAAGGTGGGTGTCTCCGATGTCTTTGGCGACATCCAGTTGGCCGGTGAGGCTGCCGAGGTCGGTGTCGTGGTGCGCGCCCAGGTAGGCGTCGATCACGGCCTGGTCGCGCATCACGACGTCGGGATAGCCCTCGGCGACGATCTTGCCCTCGGCCATCACGATCACCCAATCGGCGATGGTCTGCACCATGTGCATGTCGTGCTCGACGAACAGCACGGTCATGCCGTCCTTCTTGAGGTTGAGGATGTGGCCCAGCAGCGACTGGGTCAACGCCGGGTTGACACCGGCCATCGGCTCGTCGAGCATCACCAGCTCGGGTTCGCTCATGAGGGCGCGCGCCATCTCGAGCAGCTTGCGCTGACCGCCGGAGAGACTCGCCGCGTAGTCGTCCGCCTTCGTGTCGAGCTTGAAGCGGGCGAGCAACTCCATGGCCTGCGCCGTGATGTACTCCTCCCGCTTCTTCCACATTGCGGGAACGAGGGCCTCGAGGAAGTGCTCGCCGCCCTGGTGGCCGGCGCCGAGGCGCATGTTCTCGAGCACCGTGAGCAGGTTGAGCGCCTTGGTCAGCTGGAAGGTGCGCACCATGCCGCGGCGGGCCACCTTGTAGGCGGGCACCCCCGCGAGGCTCTTACCGTCGAGTGACCACGTGCCGGCGTCCGGCTTGTCGAAACCCGTGAGCAGGTTGAAGAAGGTGGTCTTTCCCGCGCCATTCGGGCCGATCAGCGCGGTGATGGCGTGTCGCGGGATCTCGACGTGTGCGACATCCACCGCGTTGACACCGCCGAAAGTGCGGCGCACCTTGTCGGCGATCAGGATCGGGTCGACCTTCTTCACGCCCGGTTCGGGCTCCCCGATCTGCAACTGAACTTTCTCGGTGATGTCACTCACTGAAATGCGCCTCCCTCTTCTTGCCGAGTATGCCCTGGGGGCGGAAGATCACGAGGATCATGAGTGCGATGCCGACGATGATGAATCGGATCGGTCCCTGCTGGATCGAGGTGATCGGCACCAGGTGGTTGAGCACCAGGATGCTGAGCACGCCATCGGCGAGGTTGAGCACGATCCAGAAGATAATCGAGCCGAGGATCGGGCCGAACACCGTGGTCGCGCCACCGAGCAGAACGATGGTGTACAGGAAGAACGTGGTCTGTGTGCCGTAGTTGTCGGGCTGCAGGGACGTCGGGATGATGATCAGCACCGTGCCGAGCGCGGCGAGAACGCCACCGAGGATGAGTGACTGCATCTTGTACCAGGTGACGTTCTTGCCGAGGCTGCGCACGGCATCCTCGTCTTCCCGGATGCCCTTGATCACCCGGCCCCACGGGCTCCGCATGAGCTGCCAGACCAGGAGGGCGGCGATGAGCACCACCGTCCAGCCGACGATGATCGACCACAGCTGGTTGTTGTTGTAGGTCAGTACCCCGAAGCCGTACTGGCCTTCCGGGATGGGGTTCATCGCGTAGAAGTCGCGGCCGGCGCCGTTGATACCGTCGGAGCCACCGGTGAACTTGCTGATCGCCGGTGTCTTCACCGTGTAGCGCACGATCTCCGCGGCGGCGATGGTGACGATGCTCAGATAGTCGGCCCGGAGTCGCAGGGTCGGGATACCGAGGAGCAGCGCGAACAGCACGGCACCCACCACACAGGCGATGAGCGCCGACCACAGCGGCCAGTCGAACTTCACGGTGGTGATGGCGAAGAAGTAGCCGCCGACCGCCATGAATCCGGCCTGGCCGAAGTTGAGCAGCCCCGTGAAGCCGAAGTGGACGGCGAGCCCGAGAGCGGCGAGCGCGTAGCCGATGGTGAGCGGGGAGACGATCTGGCCGAATGCCAGGGGGATGAAATTCCAGTCCATGAGTGGCCCCTTAACCGATCCGGTCCTTGCGACCCAGGATGCCCTGTGGTCTGAAGATGAGGATGATGATCATCACGAGCAGTGCCGCGACGAACTTCATGTTCGACGGCACTCCGAACGCCTGCGAGAGGTCGACGATGAGGCCGATCACCAGCGAACCGACCAGGGCGCCGAAGGCCGTGCCGAGACCACCCAGGGTGACCGAGGCGAAGATCAGCAGGAGGATGCTTGCGCCGGTCTGCCAGCTGACGGGCTGGTAGTAGCCGATCAGCGCACCGGAGAGGCCGGCCAGTGCGCCGCCGGCGACCCAGACGATGCGGATGACCCGCTCGACGTTGATTCCGGTCGCCGCGGCGAGGGACCGGTTGTCTGCCACCGCGCGGGTCGCCTTGCCGATGCGGGTGCGCAGGAGGGCGAACGCGACCAGCAGCAGCACGACGATGCAGATGATCGGGCTGCTGATGTCGGTACCACGGAGGTGGATGGGACCGATGTTGACGACCGCGGTCTGATTGTTCGGGGTGATCAGCAGATCCGGGCCGAAGATGAACTGGAAGATGTAGCGCAGCGCGAGCGACAGACCGATGCTGACGATCATCAGTGGGATGAGCCCGATCCCCTTCTTGCGGAGCGGTTGCCACAGCCCGAGGTCTTGGACGTAGCCGAACACCCCGCCGAGCACGAGGGCGGAGGCGATGCCGAGCCACCCCGGCATGTGCAGAAGGCCCGACACGACGTAGCCGGTCAGTGCGCCGAAGGTCACCAACTCGCCGTGGGCGAAGTTGTTCAGGCCGGTGGTGCCATAGATGAGCGAGACGCCGATGGAGGCCAGGGCGATCAGCAGACCGAAGATGAGGCCGGTGGCGATGCGGGGGAGCACGCGATCGGCCAGAGATTCGCTCCCCTTGCTGCCGGAGTCGCTGGAGCTTCCCGCGCCGGGGCTCGCGGTTGCGGAGGGCACGACGCTGCTGTCTCCGGTACCGAGCAGGAAGTAGCCGGGAACGCCCTGGTTGCCTGTGCTCACCGTGACGTCACGGGGATTGTCGCCGAGCACCTTCAGGCCCTCGGGGAGCGAGGCGGTGTCGAGCTCGATGGTGAACGTGCCGGGCTTCGCCAATGGAACGCTGATCTTGCCGTCGGCACCGGTGACCACCGTCTGCGTCACGCCCTTGCCCGTCACCTTCACGGTGATGTTCGGCACGTTGCTCTTGTCTGCCGCGACGCGCACCCAGATGCCGATGCTCTGCGGAGAATCCGCCGGAGCGGGCGGCGTATCCGCTGCCGGGACCGCTGCTGGCGCGGGCGCGGCGTGTGCCGACGGCGTTGCGAACATGAATACGGCCGCAGCGAGTGCGAACGCGAGGAGCGCGAGAACGACCCGCAACAGGGCGGGCCTAGCTCTGAGCGCTTTCACCATGGGGACCTCCGGGAACCAGGGGGAGTCGGGAAGGCAGCGATGGCCGCTCCGTCTGCATTGACGCTATAGACCGATTGTGTCCCCCGTGTTTCACAGAGAACACCGTTCGGTCTCGGGCAATTATGCACAGTGGAATAGCCGGCGGGCGAAACGGTTAAGATCGAGTACCGGAGTTCAGTGCCGCAATCCGGTCCTTTTCGCATGCCGCCTCTTGAGAATTTTGGGGATTTAATGGACCAGCCGGACCCCTTCGGTTTCATCGGACTCACCTATGACGACGTGATGCTCCTGCCGGGGCACACCGACGTCATCCCCAGCGAGGCAGACACCACGGCACGGCTCAGCCGCCGTATCACCGTCGCCGCCCCGCTGCTCTCCGCCGCGATGGACACCGTCACCGAGTCGCGCATGGCGATCGCGATGGCCCGCCAGGGTGGTTTCGGCGTTCTGCACCGCAACCTCTCCATCGCCGACCAGGCCGAGCAGGTCGATCTGGTCAAGCGCAGCGAGTCCGGCATGATCACCAATCCGGTCACCACGTCGCCCGACGCGACGGTCGCCGAGGTCGACGCGCTCTGCGGCCAGTTCCGCGTCTCCGGCCTCCCGGTCATCGAGCCCGACGGCACGCTCGTCGGCATCATCACCAACCGCGACATGCGCTTCGTCTCACCCTTCGAGAAGGCCACGACCTACGTGCGCGACGTCATGACGCGCTCTCCGCTCATCACCGCTCCCGAGGGAATCGACCCGGATGACGCGGTCGCCATCTTCGCGCAGCACAAGATCGAGAAGCTGCCCCTGATCGACCGCGATGGCAAGCTGCGCGGCCTCATCACCGTCAAGGACTTCGACAAGTCGGAGAAGTATCCGAACGCGACCAAGGACGACAACGGTCGCCTGCGCGTCGGAGCGGCGATCGGTTTCTTCGGCGACGGCTGGGAGCGCGCGATGGCGCTCATCGACGCCGGTGTCGATGCTCTCGTCGTCGACACCGCCAACGGTGACTCCCGCGGCGTCATCGACATGATCCGCCGGCTCAAGAGCGACCCGGTCGACAGTCACGTCGAAGTCATCGGCGGCAACGTCGCGACCCGCGAGGGCGCTCAGGCGCTGGTGGATGCCGGCGCAGACGCGATCAAGGTGGGCGTCGGCCCGGGCTCGATCTGCACCACCCGCGTGGTGGCCGGAGTCGGGGTGCCGCAGGTCACCGCCGTGTACGAGGCATCCCTCGCCGCACGCGAGACGGGCATCCCGGTCATCGCCGACGGCGGTCTGCAGTACTCGGGCGACATCGCCAAGGCGCTCGTCGCCGGCGCAGACACCGTGATGCTCGGCTCGCTGCTGGCTGGCTGCGCCGAGAGCCCCGGCGACCTCGTGCTGGTGAACGGCAAGCAGTTCAAGAAGTACCGCGGCATGGGTTCGCTCGGCGCGCTGCAGAGCCGCGGGGAGCGTACCTCCTATTCGAAGGACCGCTACTTCCAGGCCGACGTTCCCTCCGACGACAAGCTCATCCCCGAGGGCATCGAGGGGCAGGTGCCGTACCGCGGCCCACTCTCCGCCGTCTCGTACCAGCTGCTCGGCGGTCTGCGCCAGTCGATGTTCTACACCGGGGCGCGCACCATCGCGGAGCTGAAGCAGAAGGGCAAGTTCGTGCGGATCACCGCGGCCGGGCTCAAGGAGTCGCACCCGCACGACATCCAGATGACCGTCGAGGCGCCCAACTACACGAGGTAGCGGCACCGGGCCGGGGCGTTCCCCGCCGCGGGTAGGCTAGATCGAGTGAGTGACATCGAAATTGGGCGCGCCAAGCGCGCTCGTCGGGCCTACGCCTTCGACGACATCGCGATCGTGCCGAACCGCCGCACCCGCGACCCGCAAGACGTTTCCGTCAGCTGGAGCATCGACGCGTACCAGTTCCGCATCCCGTTCCTCGCGGCGCCGATGGACTCGGTCGTCTCGCCGGCGACCGCCATCCGCATGGGTGAGCTCGGCGGTCTAGGAGTGCTCGACCTCGAGGGCCTGTGGACGCGCTACGAAGACCCGCAGCCGCTGCTCGATGAGATCCGCTCGCTGCCCGTCGACCAGGCGACGCAGCGCATGCAGGCGATCTACTCGGAGCCGATCAAGCCGGAGCTGGTCACCGCCCGTCTGGCCGAGATCCGCGCGGCAGGCGTGACCGTCGCCGGCGCACTCTCCCCGCAGCGCACACAGGAGCTCTACGAGACCGTCGTCGCTGCCGGCGTCGACCTGTTCGTCATCCGCGGCACGACGGTGAGCGCCGAGCACGTCTCCAAGAATCAGGAGCCGCTCAACCTCAAGAAGTTCATCTACGAACTCGACGTGCCGGTGATCGTGGGTGGAGCATCCGGCTACACGCCCGCCCTGCACCTCATGCGCACCGGCGCGGCCGGTGTGCTGG
>JBEVGK010000213.1:0-4337 GCA_040511795.1 Lacisediminihabitans sp.
CAATCCTGGTGTATAGACGGGTATTCCGCGTACGCTGTTAGTTGCATACGCGTCATAAATGGTTGCACACGCGGGGTAATTCTACAAGGCCGTGATTCTGTGAGACCACGTGCCGCGACGAGGCGAGAGCACCGCTGGCAGCACGACGACAGGCACCACGACGACAGGCACCACGACGACAGGAGCAGACGATGAGTATCGATGACGACGCGGTCGAGGTACGGGCGCAGGGCTGGTACACGCTCGCCGCACTCCACGGGCTGATCGATTCGCGCCTCGAGCGCGCTCTCCAGGCGAGCTCCAACCTCTCGGTCGTGGAGTACACCGTGCTCGACGTGCTGAGTCGGCAGGACGGCTGGCACATGCGGATGCAGCAGCTCGCGCGCGCAGCAGCGCTCAGCAGCAGCGCCACCACACGTCTCGTCACGCGCCTCGAAGACCGTGGGCTGCTCACCCGCATCATCTGCGCCGACGACCGACGTGGCATCTACACCGAACTCACGCCGGGCGGGAAGAGACTTCTGGCCGAGGCGGGGCCCACCCACGACCAGACCCTGGAACAGGCGCTCGCCGAAGCGCGCGAGACTCCCGAACTCGTGCCCCTGGTGGATGCTCTGCACGCTGTTTCCGTTGGCTGAGCAGTTGCCAGAAGTCCCGTCGGAGGGTTTGCACGACGAGGCCGCCCTCGTCGCCGACTTCGTGCGCCTGGTGGAGGTCGTACTCGAAACCGCGCACGGGCTGACCCGCGACCGGGCGATCGTCGCCGGTCACCTGGTGCGCATCGTCAAGATCGGACGACGGATGCTGCGCGACCTCGCCGATGGGGACGGCGACCAGCAGTTTCCGCTCACCCGCCAATACCTCGACTCGTATTCGTCGCTCGTCTACCTGCTGTCCCCACCGCCGTCCGACCAGACCCGGTTCGACCAATATCTCAAGGACAGCCTCGTCGCCGAGCTCGACCTGCTGCGCGCCGCGCGCGAGGTCGGGATGGCCGACGCCGCTCCCGAGCGGATCGGGTCGCAGGTCGAACAGCAGCTGCTGGACGAGCTGGATCGCGCGCTCACCACCGCCGGAATCACCGAATCCGAGGTGCCCGGCCGCCGCAAGATCGGCTGGCCCTCGGCCGAGGTGCGGATGCGGGCGGTCGGCGATGGCGCCTACCTCGCCTACCGCAGCGGGTCGAACGCGGTGCACGGAACCTGGATCGACCTGTTGCGTGCGCAACTCACCCTCGCCGGCGACGGTACCTTCTCGGCACGATTGGCGGCGGAGCGGTTTCGGCCCGATGTGCTGCGCCGGTTCGTGCGGCTCGGGGTGCCGGTCATCCGTCTCTGCCTGCCGGATGCGCGGCTGGACGGCGCACTCAGCGCGCTCGAGCGGCGCGCCGGGGAGCTCGAGCGACGCGCCCGGGAACTCGACCGGGCCTGACCTCGGCGCCCCCACTCTCGCCGCAATCGACACCGCCTGATCGACACCGCGCAGTCGACACCGCGAGAACGGGAGTGGCACGCTTGCGGGAGAACTGTCGACGACGAAGGAGACTGCGATGGACAAGCACTGGGTGGCAACCGATTTCGGTGATCTCGACGTGCTGGAGTTCCGCGAGACGGAGGTGCGTGCCCCCGGTATCGGTGAGGTGACCATCGACGTGCGGGCGTCGGGCGTGAACCCGGCCGACTTCAAGCACATCTCCCGCCCCTCCGACCGTCAGCTGCCGATTCCGATCGGCTATGAGGCGTCCGGGATCATCTCGGCCATCGGCCCGCAGACCGGCTTCCAGCTCGGTGACGCGGTGCTGGGCTTCCGGTTCCGCGGCGCCTACGCGACCGCGCTGACCGTGCCGGCATCCGATGTCTTCATGAAGCCGCCCTCGCTCGGCTTTCCCGAGGCGGCGAACCTGTTGCTCGCGGGCACGACCGCGACCGAGATGCTGCACCTCACTCACGCGGGCCCGGGCGACACCGTGCTCATCCACGGGGCATCCGGCGCCGTCGGGGTCAGCGCAATTCAGCAGGCCGTGTTCGTGGGCGCCCGGGTGATCGGTACGGCGAGCGAGAAGAACTTCCCGTTACTCGAGCGATTCGGAGCCGAGCCGGTCAGGTACGGCGAGGGGCTCGCCGATCGCGTTCGCGCGCTCGCCCCGCACGGCATCACGGTCGCCCTCGACACGGTCGGAACGAAGGAGGCGGTGCAGGTGTCGCTGGAGTTGGTCGCCGACCGCTCCCGCATCGTCACCCTCACGGCCAGCGACGACGCGGAGCGCGAGGGCTTCCACATCATCGCCGGTGCGGTGCCGTCCAGTGCGAGCGCCCAGTACCGCAACTCGGTGCGGGCGACCCTGGTCGACCTTGCCGGGCGGGGCAAGCTGGTGGTGCCGATCGCCACCACCTTCCCGCTCGCCGACGCCATCGAGGCGCTCCGGCTGGTCAAGACGGGACACCCGGGCGGCAAGGTGGCGTTGATCCCCTGAGCCCCGGCTCCGAGAGCCAGCCGCGCCGGTAGCCTGTCGGCGTGCCCCGCGAATCCGTTCCCCCGTCGCGTGATCGCGCGGAGCGGCGCGCTCTCGATCGCGAGATCCTCCGTCTCGCGGGCCCCACGCTCGCGGCCCTCGTCGCAGAGCCGCTGTTCCTGCTCGTCGACACCGCGCTGGTCGGCCACCTCGGCGACACCGAGCTCGCTGGGCTGGGCATCGCCAGCAGCATTCTGCAGACGGCGGTCGGACTGCTCGTCTTCCTCGCCTACGCCACGACACCCGCCGTCGGCCGCCTCCTCGGTGCCGGTGATCGCCCCGGCGCCCTGCGCACCGGTGTGCACGGAATCTGGCTCGCGCTCGGTGTCGGGGTCGTGCTGCTGCTGCTCGGACTGGTTTTCGCGAACGGTGCCGTGGCGCTGTTCGGAGCGGGGTCGGATGTCGCGACCGCCGCATCCGTCTACCTCCGGATCTCGGTCTGGGGGCTACCGGCGATGCTCATCGTGCTCGCGGCCACCGGGTTGCTCCGCGGGCTGCAAGACACCCGCACCCCGTTGGCTCTCGTCACCGCCGGCTTCGCCCTCAATGCAGGTCTCAACGTCCTGTTCATCTATGGGTTCGGCTGGGGAATCGCCGGGTCGGCCGCGGGAACCGTCGTCGCACAATGGGCGATGGCCGGCGCCTTCCTCATCATCGTGGTGCGTCAGGCGCGGGGGAGCGGGGCCGCCCTGCGGCCTGGGCTGGCCGGGGTGACGGGGGTCGCAGCATCCGGCGGCTGGCTGCTGCTGCGCACCGCATCGCTGCGGGCCGCGATGCTGGCCACCGTCTTCGCGGGCAGTCTGCTCGGCGCGAGCGGACTCGCCACCCTGCAGGTCGCGCTCGCGCTGTTCTCCCTGCTGGCCTTCGTGCTCGACTCGCTCGCGATCGCCGGTCAGGCGATGATCGGGCATGGCTTCGGCGCGGCCGACGTCGGGCGGGTCTCGCAGATCACTCACCGGCTCATCCGCTTCGGACTGCTGGCGGGGCTCGCGATCGGCGCTGTGGTCGCCGCCCTGTCGCCCGTGATCGGCCGCGTCTTCAGCTCGGAGACGCCGGTGCTCGTCGCCCTGCCTCCGGTGCTGCTCGTGATGGCGCTCGGCGTGCCGATCTCCGGTTTCGTCTTCGTGCTCGACGGGGTGCTGATCGGCGCGGGCGACTCGCGCTACCTGGCCCTGAGCGGGCTGGTCAACCTGGCCGTCTATCTGCCGCTGCTCTGGTGGGCGACAACGGTCGACACGGTATTTGCCGTCTGGACGGCCTTTGCGCTGGGATACATCGGCGTCCGGGCGCTCACCCTCGGGCTGCGCGCCCGGGGAACCCGGTGGATCGAGCTCGCCGCGGCGCGCTGAGCGTGGCGAGAATGGGACGACAGATCGAAGGAGAGAGCCATGCGCGTCGCAGTGCTGGGAACCGGGACCATGGGAACGGGCATCGCGCACAGTCTGCTGCGCGCGGGAATCGACGTCACGGCGTGGAACCGCCACATCGAGCGCGCCGAGCCGCTCGCCGCTGACGGTGCGCGGGTGGAGGCCGATGTCACCGTCGCGGTGGCCGACGCGGACGTCGTGCTGACCATGCTGTTCGACGAGACGGCGGTGACCGAGGTCGCCGACGAGATGCTCGCGTCGGTGGCGGAGGGCGCGATCTGGATGCAGTGCGCGACCGTCGGGCCTAGCGGCATCCGTCGACTGGCTGCGCTCGCGCAGGCGAAGGGGGTCAGCATCGTCGATTCCCCGGTCGTCGGAACCAAGCAGCCCGCGGAGGAGGGGAAGCTCGTGCTGCCGATCTCCGGGGCCCCGGCCCTGATCGATCGGCTCGCGCCGGT
>JBEVGK010000214.1:0-3300 GCA_040511795.1 Lacisediminihabitans sp.
CCGGGGCGTTGTTCGCGAGCGCACGCTCGCCGAGCAGCGAGTCCTGGTAGCTGCGGACTGCCGTGGCTCCGAGCGCCAGGGCGCCGAGGGTGAGTGCCCCGTAGTGATCGCCGATCGTGACGACGGTGCCGGGGCGGGAGCCCGCGACATCCGCCGCCGCCTCATCGAGGATCAGCCGGTCGCTCGCATCGACGGCGACCAGGTTGGGTGCCTCCAGGTCGGGGTACCGACGAAGAGTGTCGAGTGCGGAAAGGTCGGGCAGCTCTGCCATGCTCACTCGCGATCGAGCGGTCGCCAGACGACCAGCTGGGTGTTGCGTTGCGTTCGGGTGCCTGCCCGCAGTGAGACGACCTCGCCCGAACCGCCGCCGGCGAAGACACGACGACCGGGGCGGTGCAGCAGCTCGTCGGCCAGTGCACCTTCCAGCTCGTGCACCCGCTCGGAGAGTTCGGCCACCTGGTTCTCCAACTGCAGGATGCGACGGATGCCCTCCAGGCTCACCCCTTCTGCGCCCAGTCGCGCGATCTCCCGCAGCTGCACCACGTCGCGCATGGAGTAGCGGCGCGACTGACCCGCGGTGCGCTTGGGCACCACGAGCTCGAGGCGGTCGTACTGGCGGAGCGTCTGCGGGTGCATGCCCGCCAGCTCGGCCGCGACCGCGATCGCGAAGATGGGGTCGGTGGGTTCCACGTCAGTCGGCCTTGGCCTTGGCGATCAGTTCTGCCCGGGGGTTCTCGTTCGGCTGCAGCTTCGCGAAGGCCTCGAGGGCCTCCTTCGCCTCGGGGCTCAGGTGCGCGGGCACCGCGACAACGACGGAGGCGAGCAGGTCGCCCGTGCCCTTCGCCGTCTCGACGCCGCGACCCTTGACCCGCAGCACCCGACCGGACGGGGTGCCCGGGGCGACGCGCAGCTTGACCGGGTCGCCGCCGAGGGTCGGTACCTCGATCGTGGCGCCCAGTGCCGCTTCGGTGAAGGTGACCGGCACGTCGACGCGCAGGTTCATTCCGTCGCGCTCGAAGATCGGATGCTTGCGCACGGTGACCGTGAGGGTCAGGTCGCCGGGTGCGCCGCCATCCATGCTGGGCTCGCCCTTGCCCTTGAGGCGGATCTTCTGGCCGTCGTTGACCCCGGCCGGGATCTTGACGCTCATCGGCTTGCCGCCCTCGGGCTGCAGCCGGATGGTCTCCCCGCGGATGGCGGTGTGGAAGTCGAGTGTGGTGCTCGCGCTCAGGTCGCGGCCCTTCGTCGGGCCGCCCTGGCCGCGGAAGCCGCCGGACGCCTGGCCGAAGTTGCCGCCGCCGCCGAACAGGTTGCTGAAGATGTCGTCGAAGCCGCCGGCCTGCTGCGAGGAGTAGCGCTGGCCACCGCCCTGCTGGTTGAACATGCCGCCGAAGACGTCGTCGAAGCCGCCGCCCTGGCCGGAACCACCCGAGGTGAAGCGGGGGCGACCGGGGCCCATCGCCCGCATCTGGTCGTACTCTTGGCGCTGCTCGGGGTCGGAGAGCACCGAGTTCGCCTCGCTGATCTCCTTGAACTTCGCCTCCGCCGCCGCGTCGCCCGGGTTGGAGTCCGGGTGGTACTTGCGTGCGAGCTTGCGATAGGTCTTCTTGAGATCTGCCTCGGACACATCCTTGGATACGCCGAGGACGGCGTAGAAGTCCTTGTCGAACCAGTCTTGGCTGGCCACGGCCGCCTGCTTTCTGTGGGAGAGGGCCGGGCCCGCCGGGACCGCATCAGCGCTGTGCGCTGGGGCCCCGGCGAACTCGACCCGGGTTGTGCTGTGTTTCTGTGCGTGCCCTTATTCGGCGGGGACCGCGACGGCGACCTTCGCCGGGCGCAGCAGTCGCTCACCGATCTTGTAGCCGGGTGCGATCACGTCGGCGACGGTGTTGACCGTCACATCAGGCGTGGGCAGCTGCACGAGCGCCTCGTGCAGGTTGGGGTCGAACACGTCGCCCTTCGCGCCGACGGAGACGAGGCCGAACTTGTCGAGCGCCCCGCGCAGCTTCTGCACGATGACGACCATCGGCCCCTCCGTGAGGTCGCCATGTGCCTCCGCCAACGACAGGTCGTCGAGCACGGGCAGCAGCGACTTGACCACGTCGGCGATGTTCAGCTCACGCGTCGCCTCCCGGTCGCGCTCGACGCGCTTGCGGTAGTTGGCGAACTCGGCCTGAACCCGCTTGAGGTCTCCGAGGATCTCCACCGCCGGGTCGACGTCGCCCGACCCGGCCGGGGAGCCCGCGGTGGGCTTCCCGGCCAGGAAGGCGAGATCGTCGTCGGAGAAGGAGGTCTCGATGTCGGGACCCTCCGCCTCGATGAATCCCTCTTCAGGCTCGGTGTTCTCCGAGTCGTCGCGGGGCTTCTTGTCGTCAGTCATCGCTACTTCTTGTCGTCTTCGTCGTCAACGACCTCGGCGTCGACGATGTCCTCGTCGTCACCGGATGCGGCCGGCTCACCCTCGGCCGGGGCGTCGGCCGGCGCGGCCTGCTCCTGCGCGTAGATCGCCTGGCCCAGCTTCTGCTGGCTCTCGGTCAGCTTTTCGAAGGCGGTCTTGACGGCAGCCTCGTCCTCGCCGGCGAGGGCGCTCTTGAGCGCGTCGACGTCGGCCTGGACCTCGGTCTTGACGTCCTCGGGGAGCTTGTCCTCGTTGTCCTTGATCAGCTTCTCGGTCGAGTAGGCGAGCTGCTCTGCGGTGTTACGGGTCTCGGCCGTCTCGCGACGTGCCTTGTCCTCCGCCGCGTGCTCCTCTGCCTCGCGCACCATGCGCTCGATGTCATCCTTCGACAGCGACGAGCCACCGGTGATCGTCATCGACTGCTCCTTGCCGGTGCCCTTGTCCTTGGCGGACACGTGCACGATGCCGTTGGCGTCGATGTCGAAGGTGACCTCGACCTGCGGCACACCGCGAGGCGCCGGGGCGATGCCCTGCAGCTCGAAGGTTCCGAGGTTCTTGTTGTCGCGGGTGAACTCGCGCTCGCCCTGGAAGACCTGGATCGCGACCGACGGCTGGTTGTCATCCGCGGTGGTGAAGGTCTCGCTGCGCTTGGTCGGGATGGCCGTGTTGCGCTCGATGAGCTTCGTCATGATGCCGCCCTTGGTCTCGATACCGAGGCTCAGCGGGGTGACGTCGATGAGGAGGACATCCTTGCGCTCGCCCTTCAGCACACCGGCCTGCAGTGCGGCACCGACGGCCACGACCTCGTCAGGGTTGACGCCCTTGTTGGGCTCCTGTCCGCCGGTCTCCTGCTTCACGAGCGCCGAGACGGCGGGCATCCGGGTCGATCCACCGACGAGCAC
>JBEVGK010000215.1:0-7077 GCA_040511795.1 Lacisediminihabitans sp.
GGCAGGGTCGTCGACTGGTTGGTGCGAGCCGACATCGACGTGCTCGCGATGCAGGAGCTGAAGTGCAAGGAGAACCAGTTTCCCTTCGAGGCCTTCGAGGCCGCGGGCTATGAGGTGCAGATGCACGGCCTCAACCAATGGAACGGGGTCGGCTTCGCCAGCCGTCTGCCGATGGAGGAGGTCACGGTCGGTTTCCCGTCCGCACCCGGCTTCGGCAAGCCCGAGCAGGACGGCGCGCTGCCGCTCGAGGCCCGGTCGATGGGCGTGACGGTCGACGGTGTGCGGCTGTGGAGCCTGTACGTTCCGAACGGCCGGGCGCTGGGCGACCCGCATTACACCTACAAGCTGGAGTGGCTGGCGAAACTCGCCTCCGACACGAAAGCCTGGATGACGCAGCATCCGTCGACCCCGCTCGCGCTCATGGGCGACTGGAACATCGCCCCGCTGGACACGGATGTCTGGCCCAGCTGGGACTTCGCGAACAACACCCACACCTCGGCTCCCGAGCGCGCCGCCCTCGCCGAGTTCCAGGCCATCGGACTCACGGATGTCGTGCGCCCGCTCGTTCCGGAGGGCTACACCTTCTGGGATTACCAGCAGCTGCGATTCCCCCGCAACGAGGGCATGCGGATCGACTTCATCCTGGGATCGAAGGATTTCGCCGATCTGGTGACCGGTGCCGAGATCGTGCGCGAGGAGCGCAAGGGTGACGGCCCGAGCGATCACGTGCCCGTGGTCGTCGACCTCGATGTGGCCGCGGACGACGACGATCGGCCGATGATCTTCTAGCCGGCTCCGCGCCCGCCGAGCGGCAGCTCGGTGCCTCCCACAGGGGCGGGTACCCTGATGAGGGATGTCCGATATATCCGAGCCGGAACTGCCGCAGGCGGAGTCATTCGCCACGAGCAGCGTCGTCACGACAGTCTTCGATGCGATCCTGCGTGACGTGCACGAGGGGCGCCTGCTTCCCGGAACCCGGATCAGCGACTCCGACCTCGCCGAGAAGCTCGGAGTCTCGCGCACCCCGGTGCGGGAGGCCCTGCAGCGTCTGCGCGAGATCGGCATCATCGAGGCCTCACCGAATCGCTTCACCCGCATCGCGGTCATCAGCCCGCAACAGACGGCAGACGCGATGGTGGTCTGGGTTGCGCTGTACGGCGCCCTGGTCTCCGAGGTCATCTCCCTGGTGCCACCGGAGATGGTGCTCAACATGCGTGCCGACCACGATCGTTTCGTCGAGCACCTGACGACGCCCGACCCGCAGAAGTTGGCCACCGCCAACGCCGACTTCTTCGCCCACCTGGTCACCCTCTCGACGAACTCCGCGCTGCAACGCGGCATCACCTCGGTCGTGCATCAGGTACGCCTCGGCAGCCAATACCTGCCGGAGTACATCGACCTGCGCGCGGTGAGCGTCGCCCAGGACCTGCTGGTGCACGCGGCTCGCGACCACGACCGGGCCGCCGCCCTCGGATCGATGCGGATGCTCGGACTCATCGAGATCCCCACCGAGCCCGCAGAGCCCGCGGCTGAAACGGTGCCGACAGAATCCTGAGTCACCCCCACTTTTGGGGCCGCGTGTCCCCCACAATGCGGACCGATATACTGGTAACTTCAATTCGAAGGCATGGAGATGGTGGAACGTCTAAGTGCCGGCCCGAACGGCTGAATCAGTTACCCCACTCGATAACCCCCGTACGTCGAGTGCTGTGAATGCCACACACGAGCCATGACATCACATACCCAGATGTCAGCAGCGGATCGGCCCACCCGAGGGCCGGTCCGCTGGCTTAGTTAAGGGGTAACTTCGAGGTCATGCCAGAACTCGATGTTCCCGGGGCCACCCTCTACTACGAGACCGAGGGTCGCGTCACCGATCCCGCCGTGCTGCTCATCCATGCCGGGCTGGCGAGCCTGCGGATGTGGGATCCCCTCGCGCCCGAGCTCGCGGTCGACCACTACGTCATCCGCTTCGACACCCGCGGCTACGGCAGCACCGTCTCGACCGACGCCGAATACTCCAACCGCGCCGACGCGATCGCGCTCCTCGACCACCTCGGCGTCGCGCGTGCAACGGTGATCGGGTGCTCCCGCGGCGGCTCCATCGGAATCGACCTGGCCCTGGAGTACCCCGATCGCATCGCGGGGCTGGTCACGATCGGCTCCGGCCCGGGCGGATTTCCGGAACAGCCGCTCACCGAACGCGAGGAGCAACTGTTAGCCGCGATGGATCAGGCCTGGGAGGCCGGTGACCTCGCGCGGGTCTACGACCTCGAGGTCGAGGCGTGGGCGTTCGGCCCCACCCGGAGCGCCGACGACCTGTCGCCCACCTTCGTGCGCACCGCCTACGACCTGAACCGGGGCAACCTGGTGCGCGTGGCCGAGCGTCCGCAGCCGATTCCGCTCGACCCGCCGGCCTATGAGCGCGTGCGCGCGCTCGACCTGCCCGCGCTGGTGCTGGTCGGAGACCGCGACCTGAGCGCCGCGATCACCCAGTACGACTATCTGGTCGAGGCGATCCCCGGCGCCGACGGCTGCCGCTTCGTGGAGGCCGGGCACCTGCCGAGCGTCGAGCATCCGGCCGAATTCGAAGCCGTGTTGCGCAGCTGGCTGGCCGACAAGCAGCTCTGAGCGGACATCCGCCCTCACTCGCGATTGTGCGCGCAACGTGCGTGCATGTGACGGATATCTGCGTCTAGAGCAAAGAAACGCTCGGTACCCGTCGGCTAGCCTGGTTATCACACAACTTTTGTGACCCACCCACGTCTGGAATCGGAGGTCGAACCATGAGCATCGCAGACACCCACGTTGACGCAATCGTCGGGGAGCCCGAGGTTCTCGAAGACGCTGTTCTCGAAGAGACCGCGCAGTGGAAGGCCATCAAGGCGGCTGCGATCGCGCTGCAGCCGCTGCAGGCGAAGGATGGCAGCATCCCGAACGCGGCCGACCACGCCGAGGCCCGCGAGCACGCGGCCACGATCGCCCAGGGCGTTCTCGCGTTCACCCGCGCACTGCCCCACGATGCCGGCTACCTCGAGGCGCTCAGCGTCGATTTCGCGCGCTGGGCGGCCGAGGGCTTCGGCGTTCCGGACTTCTACGACTCGCTCATCGCCTTCCAGCCGCAGCTCGACCGCGTCGACGGACTGCGCCACCTGGTGGTCTTCCCGATGC
The DNA here is from genome assembly GCA_040511795.1 of Lacisediminihabitans sp. Taxonomy (GTDB): domain Bacteria; phylum Actinomycetota; class Actinomycetes; order Actinomycetales; family Microbacteriaceae; genus Lacisediminihabitans. The sequence goes on from JBEVGK010000215.1 coordinate 3,172, forward strand.
TCACCCAGAACGGCAGCAGCAGCCGCCTCGTCGAGGCCGTGCTGATCGAGGTGCTCTGGCCCGAGTTCGTCTCCGAGCTCGAGGCCGGCGACTACTCGAACGCGCTGTTCGTGCCGATCCGCTTCGTCGACTTCACCCCGGGGGACGACACCAACTCCGCGGTGCTGTTTCCCGAGACCGTCGCCATGCGCGAGATCCCGACCTTCACCTGGGGTGCGATCTTCGCCGACCGCGAAGCCGCACGGTTCCGTCGCGTCGTGCGGGCGGCATCCGAGATCACGAAGCTCGAACTGCCGGCCGACGCCGCGCGCCTGCTCGACGACCAGAAGCTGACCGAAGAGACCTTCGTGATGTGGGACCTCATCCACGACCGCACGCACATGCGCGGTGACCTGCCATTCGATCCGTTCATGATCAAGCAGCGGATGCCGTTCTTCCTCTACTCGCTCGAGGAGCTGCGCTGCGACCTGACCGCCTTCCGCGAGGCCGTGAAGATCGAGCACGCGGAGGAGACGGATGCCGTCACCCGCGAGCGCGCCAAGCTCGTTCAGTACGCGGTGATCTTCGATCGCATCTTCCGCTTCGCCATCACCGGGTCGCGCGTGCGCAACTACGACGGCCTCGGCGGTCAGCTGCTGTTCGCCTGGCTGCACCAGCACCACGTGCTGCACTGGACCGACACCCGGCTGACGATCGACTGGGAAGACGTTCCCGCGGTGGTGATCGCCCTCGGCCGCGAGATCGAGGACCTGTACTGGCGCTCGATCGACCGCCCGAAGACCGCGCACTGGCTCGCCGCCTACGAGCTGGTCTCGGCGACCGTCACCCCGCACCCGGCGTCGAACTGGGCCACGCGTGACCTGCCGCTCGACGGGCCACCGAAGGGGTTCACCGACGCCGTGCTCGACGACGAGTTTCCGCTCTCGATGTTCTACGAGGCCCTCTCCAAGAAGATGGCCGGCGTGATCGAGTCGACCGAGGGCATCACCGGCCGCGGCTGATCCCGTCGGGTTCCTCTTATCCGGTCCCGTCGTTACGGTGGGGAGGGACGAGAGGGAGCGCCGATGCTGCAGGTCGACCATGTGTCCAGGAGGTTCGGCGAGCGGCAAGCGCTCGACGACGTGAGCTTCGGGGTCGGCGGCGGCCGCATCACCGGGTTCGTCGGGGCCAACGGCGCCGGCAAGACGACGGCGATGCGGATCATCCTCGGCGTGCTCACCCCCGACTCCGGATCGGTCACCGTCGACGGGCGGCCCATCGACGCCGACGACCGGCACTCGATCGGCTACATGCCCGAAGAACGCGGGCTGTACCCCAAGATGAAGGTCGCCGAGCAGGTCGCCTACCTCGGCATGTTGCACGGGATGTCGAAGAAGGCCGCAGAGGACAGCACCGCCCGCCTGCTCGACCGCCTCGCCATCGCCGAGCGCTCGAACGACGCCGTCGAGACCCTGTCCCTCGGCAACCAGCAGCGCGCGCAGATCGCCGCGGCGCTTGTGCACGAACCGACGGCGCTCGTTCTCGACGAACCGTTCTCCGGGCTCGACCCGATCGGTGTGGAGACCGTGCTCTCGGTGCTGCGGGATGCTGCGGCCGGAGGCGCGCCCGTGCTGTTCTCCAGCCACCAGCTCGATGTCGTCGAGCGGCTCTGCGACGATCTGGTCATCATCGCGGACGGTCAGGTGCGCGCCGCCGGCTCTCGCGATGACCTGCGGGCGGAGCACGGTGGCGACAGTTGGCGACTCAGCGCGCCGGGCGACCTGAGCTGGGTCGCGTCGGCCGCCGGGGTGACCGGGGTGGAGGCCGAGGGTGACGGGGTGCTGTTCCACGCGGACTACCCCACCGCGCAGGAGGTGGTCAGGCGAGCCGTGGAGGCCGGGCCGGTGACGACCTTCGGGCCGCAGCATCCGTCTCTCGCCCAGATCTTCGCGGAGGTGGTGAAATGACCGCCCGCAGTGTTCCCTCGGCGGCGTGGTTGGTCGCGAAGCGCGAGGTGACCATGCGCCTGCGCAGCAAGGCCTTCCTGATCTCGACCGGCATCCTGCTGCTGGCGGTGCTCGCCGGAATCGTGATCGGCGGGATCGTGAGTGCGACCGCGTCCGATCCGACGGTCGCCGCCGTCGGCACCGCACAGGCCGCGGCCGATCGCGCCACCGGGCTCGAGGTGCGTCACGTCGACAGCGTGGCCGAGGCCAGGGTCCTGGTGAAGAAGGGCACGGTCGATGCGGCGATCGTGCCCTCGACCAAGACCCCGCTCGGCTACGAGGTGATCGCCGACAGCTCGCCGCCGGAGTCGGTCATCGCCCAGCTCAGCGTCACTCCGCCGGTGACCCTGCTCGATCCGCCGAGCCAGAACGGGCTGCTCACCTACCTGGTCGCCCTCGGCTTCGGACTGGTGTTCTTCGTCTCGTCGATCACCTTCGGCAGCACCATCGCGCAGAGCGTGATCGAGGAGAAGCAGACCCGGGTGGTCGAGATCCTGATGACGGCGATTCCAGTGCGGGCGTTGCTGGCCGGCAAGGTGCTGGGCAACAGCATCCTGGCCTTCGCGCAGATCGCGGCGATCGCGCTGCTCACGGTCGGCGGCCTGTTGGCGACCGGGCAGACCTCCGTGATCGGGCTCATCGGGCCGGCACTGATCTGGTTCGTGGTGTTCTTCGCGTTCGGCTTCATCCTGCTGGCCGCGCTGTTCTCGGCCGCGGCGTCGCTCGTCTCGCGGCAGGAGGATGCGGCGGCGGTCACCACGCCGCTGACCATGCTGGTGATGGTGCCGTACCTGCTGGTGATCCTCTTCAACGACAACGCCCTCGTGCTCGGAATCATGTCGTACGTGCCGTTCAGCGCGCCGGTCGGGATGCCGATGCGCATCTTCCTGGGCACGGCCGAGTGGTGGGAGCCGATCCTCTCCCTGGTGATCCTGCTCATCTCGACCCTGCTGGTGATCATCCTGGGCGCCCGGATCTACTCGAACTCGCTGCTGCGGATGGGCGGTCGCGTGAAGCTGAAGGACGCGCTGGCGCGGTAGGGGCGCATCCTGTTGAGTGCACGCTGAGTGAAGGAGAGCGGATGTTGTCGTCCAGCCCGATGCCGGAAAACCCCTGGCCGCGCAACATGCTGATCACCATCGATGACCCCAGCCCGCTGTTCGAGTTGCTCTGGGTGCGCGAGGCGTGGGGGCTGCAGCCCACGGGGGCCGACCTGCCGCCGCTGTTGGTCGACACTCCGGCGACGGTGAGCTCCGGACATCCGCCCGCCGAATGGAGTGAAGGCTGGTATTCGCTGTGGGGCGCCTGTGTGACGCACGCGGCGAGGCCGCAGGATCGCGTCGGGATGGAGCGTCTGTTCACGGACCGGTCGCTCGGGGTGTCGGAGCGGGCCGCACTCCTCTCCGGATTTCTCGGCCCGTCGTGGCGCGAACGCTTCGGCGACGAGGCAATCACGGGCGCTTACGCCGTGTGGCAATCCGCGGACGCAGAGCGGCGGATGTCGGCTGTTCTCACCCTCGATGAGACCCCCGAGCACCTCGCGCTCGACTCACTCATCCCGGCCTGGCGCGCGGGACTGACCACGCTCGTCGTGATCCCATGCCGCGGCAGCTACACGCGCCGCATTGGGGCTTCCGCCCTGCTGCTCACCGACGAGACCCGCAATGACCCGGCTCGCTTCGCCGAGGCGCTGGGCACGTTCGCGGGGTAACGGTGCCGCTCGGGACTGCCGCTCCCTGCAACCACCAGGATGAGATCGCCGTATCGGCGGTAGACGGGATCAGCGCGGCAGTCTTGCTCGCCATCCTGTTGACCGACGAGAGCTGTGCACGTTCTCGCGTACGCGCCTCCTCTGCACGCTCTCCCTTCGCGCCTCCCTGCACCTACTCCCCTCTCCCTGCTCCCCTGCACGCCCTCCCTG
>JBEVGK010000216.1:0-3000 GCA_040511795.1 Lacisediminihabitans sp.
TGCCTAGCCGTGCCTGGGAGCTGATGGCCGGTGCCCTCCTCGCCCTGCTGCCGATGCCCCGGCTGCGAGCGGCACCCGCGCTCGGCTGGCTGGGGCTCGGGGCGATTCTCGCCTCGGCGGTGCTGTTCACGGAGGAGACCGTCTATCCGGGCTGGCTCGCGCTGGTCCCGGTGCTCGGCGCGGCACTGGTGATCGGGTTCGGAGCGCAGGCCTCGCGCGGGGCGGTGGGGCGAGTGCTCGGCATCCGTCCGCTGGTGTTCGTCGGGGCGATCTCGTATTCGCTGTATCTGGTGCACTGGCCGCTGCTGGTGCTCGCGCACGAGCAGACCGGCCTTGGCGCGCCGCTGCCGCTCGGCTTGGGGATCGTGCTGGCGGCAGCATCCGTTCCCCTCGCGTATCTGCTCTTCCGGTTCGTCGAGACTCCGTTCAGGCAGCGCCGGGGCACACCGCGTCGGGCGCTGCTGCGCTCGGGGGTGGCGACGGTCACGGTGCTGGCCGTGTTGCTCGGCGCGGGACCGGCGGTCGCGATGATCCCGCTCTCGACGAATCGTGCCGTGTCGGCGACCGTTGCCGCACCTCGACCGCACGCCACACCGTTCGTACCCTCGAATGTCACGCCGGCGCTTGCCGATGCCACCGCCGACACCGGCGAGCTGTACAGCGACGGCTGCCAGCAGGGCATGGCTCACTCCGAGGTGCTCAGCTGCTCCTTCGGCGACCCGAACGCGCAGACGGTCATCGCCCTGTTCGGCGACTCGCACGCCGGCCGCTGGTTTCCGGCGCTGAAGGATGCGGCGGCCAGACTGGGCGCGCGGCTCGAGACGTTCACCAAGTCACGCTGTCGCTCGGTCGACACCGAGGCGGCGTGGAGTGACACCCAGAACGCCGGGTGCACGCAGTGGAGAACGGATGTCCTCGCCCGCCTGCGCGCGCAGCCGCCGACGGTCATCGTGCTCGCGAACCATCTCGGCCCCACCGTCGGTCGCGGCTTCGAGACTGAGAAGGCGGACTGGGAGCGCGGTTTCACCCGGTCGATCGACCAGCTGCCGTCGAGCTCGCGGGTGATCACGCTGGCCGACACTCCTGAGTTCGCGAGTTCGCCGGTCCTGTGCCTCTCCGCGCACCTCGGCGATGCCGAGCGCTGTGCGGTTCCGCGCGCGCAGGCCTTCAACCGTGCGATCGCGGCGGCGGATGTCGCGGTGAGTGAGCGGCTCGGCACGGGACACATCGATCTGACCGACTTCTTCTGCGACGCACGCGACTGCCCACCGATCATCGGACGCACCCTCGTCTACTCCGACGAGCACCACATGACGGCGAGTTACAGCGCGCTGCTCGGGCGCCCCCTGGCCGAGGCGCTGCCGCGCCAACTCACTGGGCAACCGACCAGCCCCGCGCCGTAGAATCGGCACGCCATGAATCAGCCACGCATGAACGTCGAATCCTTCAACCTCGACCACACCACCGTCGCCGCCCCCTACATCCGCATCGCGGATCACAAGGTACTGCCCGCCGGTGATGTGCTCACCAAGTACGACGTGCGCTTCACCCAGCCGAATGTCGCGCACCTCGAGATGCCGGCCGTGCACTCGATCGAGCACCTGTTCGCCGAGAAGTCGCGCAATCACTCGGACAGGGTCATCGACTTCTCCCCGATGGGCTGCCAGACCGGGTTCTATCTGATCCTGCAGGGCGAGACAGACTATGACGGGGCACTCGCCCTGGTCGAGGCGACCATGAACGACATCCTGTCTGCAACCGAGGTTCCTGCGGCGAACGTCGTGCAGTGCGGCTGGGGCGCGAATCACTCGCTCGAGGCGGCGCAGGATGCGGTTCGCGGGTTCCTCGCGGAGCGCGACGGCTGGAGCACGGTCACCAAGTGAGCGGCGCCCCGGACTCGTCTCCTGCGACGCCGGCCGCTCCGACGCTCGACGCGATCGTCTTCGCCGCGATGGAGGACGAGACCGCACCGTTTCTCGCGCGGGCGAGCGACGTCGGTGTGCCGGTGACCCTCGGTCGATCCGTGCAGCGGATGATCACGCTCGCCGGTCATCGCGTCATGCTCGTGCACAGCGGCATCGGCTTGGCCAACGCCGCCGGGGCGGCGACCTCCGCGATCCTCACCGCGCGGGCGTCAGACCCGGATGCCGCGCCTCTGCTGATCAGCGCGGGCACCGCAGGCGGCGTCGCAGAGTCGGTGCGGGTCGGCGACGTGGTGGTCGGTGCGGAGTACCTGACTCTCGACGCGGATGCCCGAGCATTCGGCTACCAGCTGGGTCAGGTTCCCGGCATGCCGCCGCGGTATTCGGCCGAGCCGGACATCCTGGCTCTGGTTGACCGTGCCGCTCTCGGCGAGCGCAGCGTGCATCACGGGCTGATGGTGTCGAGTGATGCGTTTGTCAGCGCGGAGAAGGCGCTGAGTATCCGCTCGCAGTTCGATGGCGTGCTCTCCACGGACATGGAGACGACGGCGATCGCCCAAACCGCGCACGTATGGGGCGTTCCCTTCGTCTCGGTGCGCGGCATCTCGGATCTCTGCGGTCCTGCCGCCGAGGACGACCACCTCACCCACGTCGACGATGCCGCTGAGCGTTCCGCCGTCGTCGTGATGGGGCTGCTCTCGCGGTTGCCGATGGGCGCGTAGCTCGCACCTCTTTTCGGGGCTTCTGTCGCCGAGTTTCTATCGTCGGGGCTTCTGTCATCGGCACGTCTCCGTCCTGCGGGCGGGCTCGGGTCGGCCGACGTGGAGGCTCCGGCTCGCGCGATGCCGCTCAGGCCTTAGACGCCGACCGCAGGCCAGGTCCAACTCACGCGGGTGAGGGCGGACCCTCCACAGACTCCCGTTATTCAGGTTGTGCTGCACAACGGACATCGGTTCTGCAGCACAACCTGCATAACCGACCTCCGTTGTGCAGGACGTGATGCAGAACCGCCAACCGTTATTCAGTCAAACCTGAACACAGGTCAGCCTGAACAACCGTTAGCCGTTCTGCAGGATTT
>JBEVGK010000217.1:0-4553 GCA_040511795.1 Lacisediminihabitans sp.
GCGGCTGGGGATTCGAGGACGCCGCCTGGTACCTCGCCCACGAGACCCTGCTCGGTGAGGCCCCGCGGCGGCAGCACGGTCGGGTCTACGCACTCCACCACACGGCCGAGGTGCGGGAGGGGCCGCAGTACGAGGCGCATGCCGCGCTCATGGAGCGCTACCGCGAGGCCGCGGTGTCCCCGGACGCGATGCGCGCGCTGGTGACGCCGACGCGCTGACCGCAGGCGGCGGCTAGGCCACCGCGTCTCGAAATGTCGCCCCGCTACCCGGCCGGGGGTGCATCGTGCGGTGCTGCGTGCAGGGCGTCGTAGGCGCGGCGGGGACCGGGATGCTCGCGCAGGTCGGCCGCGAAGGGCACCCGCGGCAGGGCGAGCACCGTTTCGATCGCGGCAGCCAGCTGCTCGACGGTGGCCGTGTTCGGCGGGAGGGCCACCCCGAGGCCCGCGTCGTCGATGGCGGCCGCCCCGGCGAACTGGTCGGTCGAGAACGGCAGCACCACCAGCGGCACGCCGGCGGTCATCGCCTCGGTGACGCTGTTGTTGCCTCCGTGGGTCACGGCAGCCGCTGCGTCGTCAAGCAGTCGCACCTGTGGCAGGAACTCTCGCACCAGGAAGTCGCTCGGGATGTCGCCGAGCTCGGTGCGATCCGCCGACCCGAGCGCGACGGCCGCCCGCACCCCGAGGGCACGGAGGGCGGCGATGACGCGGGCGAGGACATCCGCCCGCACGGAGAGGAAGCTGCCGAAGCTCACATAGACGTACGGCTCGTCGCTGGATGCGATCCAGGCCTCGACCTCGGAGTCGACGGGTTCCACGCGGACGGCCGAGCCGAGGAAGGCGTGCGGCGGCAGCGCCGCGGTGCGCGAGGGGTCGGACAGCTCGGCGGGGTAGTTGTAGAGCAACAGGTCGCCGTGCTCGGCGAAGGCGTCCGGCGACGGCGGCAGCTCGGGTGCGAGCTCGGCGAGGGCCGCATTCCACTCCGCCGTGAAGTTCGCCGAGACGCGCTCGCACAGGTCGCGCAGCGCGGCGAGAGCCGCGGCATCCGGGGTGAACGCGGCCGGCCAGACCGGGGGATAGCCGTAGACCTCGCGGCCGACAGGAAGAGCCGTCGGATGCCCGAGCACGACGTCCGCGAACGGAACGCCCTGAGCGGTGAGCGCGAGCCGCGCACTGAAGGCGAGATGATCGACGATGATCGCGTCGGGGCCGACCGCCGCCACGACCGCGTGCACCTCACGCCCCACGCGCACCGGATCCCACATGAGATCGCTGAGTCGCGCCTCCGCCTGGAACGCGAGGGTCTCGACCATGCCGAGACGGGTGGCGGCGAAGAACCCGCGCAGTGCGTCGTCCTCCCCTTTCTGCTGCTCCTCGGCACGGATGACGCCGGGGTTGGAGCCCTTGCCCAGTTGCAGGTTCACCCGCTCGTAGCCGAACGACTCGACGATCGCGGCCGTGGCCGGACCGGTGGCGACGACGACCCGCTCCCCCGCGTCCCGCCAGGCGGTGCCCAGAGTCGCGAGCGGGAGCAGGTGCGAGGCATAGTCCGGGCTGATGATGAGCAGCGTCACTGCGCGCCGACCAGCCCGTCCAGCAGCGCGCTCTCCTCGCGGTGCACACCGGCATAGAGGTCGCGCAATGCGGACGCCATCGCCTGGATCGTGAAGCTGCGCTCGACGGTGAGCCGCGACGCGGCGGCACGGTCGTCGCCGGTCTCGGCGGCGCTGACCGCCAGCGCCTCCACCATGGCCTCGCGCAGCGCGTCGACATCCCAGGTGGTGGTGAGGATGCCGGTGACCCCGCGCTCGACGTAGGTGGCCGGGCCACCGCCGTCGGGCGCGACCACGAACAGCCCGGTGGCCATCGCCTCGAGCAGGGCGATGCCGAACTCCTCCTTGAGGCTGCCGCAGACGTAGACGCCGCGGGGAGCCACCAGAGCCGGACCGACGGGAGCGGGCAGGCCGAATCGGGCGGCGGCGACCCAGCGAGCGACGGTGTCGTTCGGTCGGTGCCCCGACAGGATGAGGCCCTCGGCGAGGCGGTCCGCCGGCGCGATCATCGCATCCATCAGGTCGAGCTGTTCCCGCTCGTCCGCCGACGGATGCTCGAGCTCGCCACCGATCAGCAGCAGATTCGCACTCTGCCGCAGCGGCCCGTGCGCCCAGGCCTCGGCGATGGTAGCCATGCCCTTGACCCGGTGGAAGCGGCCGACGCTCACGAGCAGCGGCAGGCCGCGACGCTCCGGCGGAAGGCCCGAGAGCAGCTCCGCGAGCTCGGTGAGCGCCGTCGTCGCGGTGCCGCCGCCCGCGAAGAATGCGGCCTCCTCGACCGCCCGATCCACCACCGCGATATCGATGCCCTCCGGAACGATGGTGTGGCGCTCCGGGTGTGCGGTGATGTCGATACCCACGAGCTCCTTCATGTCGCGCTGCAGTTCCGGCCGCGGGAACAGCACCGTGTGGGCGGCGTTCGAGGCCAGCTGCTGCACCAGACGGGTGCGGAACCAGAAGTGTTCGGCCTGGTCGATCTCGCCGAAGTTCCAGCGGGTGAGGCGGCCGGCGTTGTCCATCGAGTTGATGACCGCGTGCGGGTCGGGTGCGACGGTGAAGACGACGGGGATGTCCAGCTCGCGGGCGACGTCGAAGGCGGCGAGACTGCCGACGTCCGCCATCCGCAGATGCAGCAGGTCGACCGTACCGGCAGCCCGGAGCACCCGACGGATGCCGCGGCGGGCGGCGACCCGGAGCGGCCAGGCGTTCGCAGACTGCACCGGCTCGCTCAACAGCGGGACTGTGCCGTACACATGCCCGGCCGGCGTTCCCGCGATCTCGAACACGCTCTCCAGCGCATCCTCGGCGGTACCGCGCGACATGGTCACCACCCGCGAGATCCCGCGACCCTCCAGCGCGTCACCGAGCCGCACCAGCAGGGTCGCGATGCCGCCGTTGTCACCACTGCCGGCCTGGGTGAGCTGGGCGTCGATATCGGCGTGGAGAAAGAGCTGGGCGACCGTGAGCGGCGCGTCCGAGGCGCTGCGCACGAGCGGATGCGCGGCGAGGTCGACCACGGCCAGGCGTGCGACGTCGGCCAGATAGCCCCTCCCCGCGGCGAGCTCGGAGAGCAGGGCGGCGATCGCCGGCACCTCCGCGCGCTGGCCGAGCGCCGCGACCGCGGCGACCCGGACATCCTCGTGCTCGTCGGCGTTCGATGCGACGCGCATCAGCGGGCCGGTCGCGATGCGGTTGCGCACGAGCCCGAGGCTCTCCACCAGGCGATAGCGAGCGGCGGTCTCATCGACGCCGAGCAGCGCTCCCTCCAGCGCAAGCGCGATCTGCGAGGGGGCGGCATCCGACCACTGCTCGAGTGTGCGCTGGGCGAGCATCCCGGCGAACCCGCCGCCGACGATCAGCGCGATCAGGCGCCCGACGGTATCGAACCGTGGCAGCCGCGAACCGAGCGCCCAGGCGGCGTGCTCCCGCAGATACCCGTGCTCACTCGAGAGCAGTCGTGACAGCGCGACGTCCGCCTGCTCGTCGTAGACCTGGGCCAGCGCGTGCGTGGCGGCGATGGCGGTGAGCTGGTCATCTCCCGCGAGCGCGGCCGTGAGCACGCGGATGGTGCGTGCGCCGCCGTCGCGGTTGGCGTCGAAGGCGAGATCGTCGGCGAGACGCATCGAATCGACGAGAGACGCCGCCTGTCGCACGGCGTCGAGCGATGTCTGGATGCCCATGAGCGGGTCCCTTCCCAGCCCGCGCGGGGCACGGGATCGCCTCTCTGACGACACTCGATAGTATCTTTCCCGCCGACCGAGACAGCCTGGGTTGACAGCGAGGAGCGAGTGTGAATCTGGTCGTCATCGGTGATGTCGGAGTATCGAACGACACGATCCACATCGGCGACGAAGCCATGTTCGAAGAGCTCGTCATCCAGGCGAAGGCTCACGGATTCTCGACCGTGACCGGCATTTCGTCCGATCCGATCGACACTGCCAGCCGCTACGACATCGACGCCATCGAGCGCATCGGCTTCGGCTTCACCGGCGCGGATGCCCGGCTTCGGATGCGGGACCGTCGCGAACGCGTGCTGCGCGCCGCCGCCGGCGACCTCACGCAGCTCGCCCCCGATGACACCGCCTGGGCCGTCATCGATGCCATCCGCGATGCCGACGCGGTGGCCGTCGCCGGCGGCGGCAACCTCGCTTCCACGTGGCCGCTGCACATCGCCGAGCGCGCCACGATCGGCGCCCTGGCCGCACTGTTCGGCAAGCCCCTCGTCGTCAGCGGGCAGACCATCGGCCCCGACCTCACCCTCGGCGACGCGGCGCTGGTCACGCAGCTGCTCTCCTCCGCGGCGCTGGTCGGCCTGCGCGAGGCGACCTCCTTCGCTCTCACCGAACGGCTCGGCGTCGACCCGGCGAAACTGAACCACACCGTCGACGACGCGAGCTTTCTCGGCTCGGCCACGGGCATCCGTCCGGTGGTGCTGGTGACGTTCTCGACCCACCTCGGGGGCGCCGACCGCGACGCGGTCATCGCTCGCGCCGCCGAACTGCTC
>JBEVGK010000218.1:0-7092 GCA_040511795.1 Lacisediminihabitans sp.
ACGTCGGAGGAGGTGAGCTTGTCACCGTTGGCGAACTTCAGATTCGGCTTGAGCTTGACGGTGAACTCCGTGGGAGCGGTGAAGTCACCGGACTCGGCGATGTCCGGCTTGACGTCAGGGCTGCCGTACGGGGTGTTGAAGAGGAACGGGAACACCTGGTTCTGCACGGCGAACGAGCCGTTGTCGTACGAACCCGCGGGGTCGAGCACGGTGACCTTGTCGGTCGTGCCGATCGTGAGCGGGGTGGTCTTGGCGGTGCCACCGCCGGCCGAGCAGCCTGCCAGGGTGATTGCCGCGACTGCGGCGACCCCCAGCAGTGCAAGCGAACGCTTGCGGAAGATGGATGCGGACGTCATACGTCTACCTCTCTTGGTTGAAAGCACTCGGGCACACCACGAGCGCTCGTCAACTTCGGGAGCGCATGCGGCAGACCACGAAAAGGCACCCCGAACGAGGGCCGTGCATTGCTGTATGCCTCCTTGCTATCAGAGAAGCAGAGGCGGCCACCAATTCGCGGGGGTAAAACGACGGAATGTTTACCCACCTGCAACACAGCGAGTCAGACTCAGTCCGCGCGCAGGCTCCGGCGCTCGGCCTCGATGCGCACCAGTTCCACCTGCAGATCGCGGTAGCGCTGGGGCTCGGCCGCGGCATCCGTTCGCTGCAGCGCACCGAGCAGCTCGGTCTTCTGCCGCAGCAGGTCGCGATCGACCATGCCGGAGGTGACGCCGCGGCAGTAGATCGACAGCGCGCGGTTCTCCTTCTCGGGGATCGGCGCGACGCCGAGCTCCTTCACGAGGGTGGCGTAGGCCAGCGGTACCTCGGCCACCACGCGGTCGAGCCAGGCGGTTGTCGCGAAGGCGGCCGGGCCGTCAGGCGAGCCCAGGGCGGCGGTGATGCCCTCGCTGACCACCGCGAGCGAGGGGTTCTCGTATCGGGCCTGGCTGGCCCGCCGCACCAGGTCGATGCCGATCGCCTCGGGATGCTGCAGCATCGCCATGAGCGAATCCCGCTGCAGCCGGGTGGTCGGGTCGGTCGGCAGCTGCACCATGGACGGACCGACGATCGCGTCCTGCACGATCGTCTGCGTCTGCTCGTGCTGCGTCTGCCCGTGCTGAACTCGGCGCTGCGGCTCCGCGGTGCGCCCCTTCGCCGAGCTGACGGCGCGGCCGACCTCGGTGAGATCCATGCCGAGCCAGCCCGCAAGGCTGCGTACGTACCCGGAGGTGAGGGACTGATCACGGATGCCCGCGAGCACGGGCGCGGCCGACCGGAGTGCGCCGACCCGCCCTTCCACCGTGTCGAGGTTGTACTCGGCGAGAACGCGGCGCAGCATGAACTCGAACATCGGCTTCTTGTTCGTGATGAGACGCCGCACGGCATCGTCGCCGCGCTGCAGTCGCAGATCGCAGGGATCGAGGCCGTCGGGCGCTACCGCGACGAAGGTCTGTGCGGCGAAGCGCTGCTCCTCGGCGAAGGCGCGGCTTGCGGCCTTCTGACCCGCCTCGTCGGGGTCGAAGGTGAAGACGACCTCGCCCAGGCCGTGCGAGTCGGCATTGTCGAAGTCACCGAGTACGCGGCGGACCACCTTGATGTGGTCCACCCCGAACGCGGTGCCACAGGTGGCGACCGCGGTCGTGACGCCCGCGAGGTGGCAGGCCATGACATCCGTATATCCCTCGACGACGACGACCTGCTTGCCGCGCGAGATGTCGCGTTTGGCGAGGTCGAGCCCGTAGAGCACCTGCGACTTGTGGTACACCGCCGTCTCGGGAGTGTTGAGGTACTTGGGGCCCTGGTCGTCATCCAGCAGGCGCCGTGCACCGAAGCCGAGGGTGGCTCCCGTGACGTCGCGGATCGGCCAGACCAGGCGGCCGCGGAACCGGTCGTACGTGCTGCGCTCGCCCTGGCCGACGAGCCCGGCGGCGAGCAGCTCCGCCTCGGTGAAGCCCTTCGCCTTGAGGTGCTTCGTCAGCGCGTCGTAGCTCTTGGGCGCGAAGCCGACACCGAAGCGCTGGGCGGCGGCCGGGTCGAAGCCCCGCTCCCCCAAGAACTGGCGTGCGGGCTCGGCCTCTGGTGTGACAAGTTGGGCGACGAAGAACGCGGCGGCGGCCTCGTTGGCGCCGAGGATGCGGGCACGGTTGCCCTGGTCGGGGCTGGCGTTGCCGCCGTCTTCGTAGTGAAGTTCGAAGCCGATGCGGGCGGCCATGCGCTCGACCGCCTCGGAGAATGTGGTGTGATCCATCTTCTGCAGGAAGCTGAATACGTCGCCGTCTTCGCCACAGCCGAAGCAGTGGTAGCGGCCGACACCGGGCCGCACGTGGAAACTCGGGCTGCGCTCGTCGTGGAACGGGCATAGACCCTTCATCGAACCGACGCCCGCGCCCTTCAGCGTGACGTAGTCGCCCACAACGTCGGCGATGTTGATGCGCGCCCGCACCTCATCGATGTCGTTGCGTCTGATCAGTCCGGGCACCGGCCCAGTCTACTTTCGCGCGGGACCTCTCCGGCCGGCGCTGTTACTTCTGTGGACGGCGGGCGCCGCCCGTCGCCGGTGCCTGCTGGGCTGCCCCTGTGGGAAATTCAGGACACTCAGCGACGCGTGTGCTCGGGGTGCTGACGGGAAACTCAGGACTTCGGTGCGGTAGGCCGCCGTTCTGGGCAGGATACCGCCGCTGGCGCGGCCCTTCTCCTGAGTTTCCGACGGGGCGGAGCAACAGGTTCCTGAGTTTCCGACGGAGCGGAACCAAAGTCGGCGTGCGCCGGCGGTTACTGTACGAGGCGCTCGTGCCAGGCCATCGCCGACTGGTCCGTGAGCGACGCCACCTGATCGACGACGGCGCGCTTGCGCCCTGCGTCGGTCTTCGCCTCACGCCAGTCGGCCGCGAAACCGGCATCGAGCGCCGAGTCGCCCCGCGCCAGCAGTGCGTCGGCGAGCTCGATCAGGATCTCGCGCTGCTGGGCGTAGATCGGCTGGCGGGTGTTGTGCGACATCACGAAGGCGGCGACGATGCCCTTGAGCACAGCGATCTCGGCCGAGATCTCGCGCGGCACGACCATGCTGGCGCGAAAACGGATCAGGCTCCCCTGGCCGTCGGCCGCCCGCGTGGCCTGCACCGCCGCACCCGCGAACCGCCCGATCAGCTGACTGGTGAGGTTCTTCAAGCGCCCCTGATCACGGCGCGACCCGTCCCAGGTTTCGAGCCAGACGTCGAGCGAGTCGAGGCGATCGAAGGCGGCGATCAGCTCGGCGTGATCGAACTCGCCGCCGATCCACGAGAACATCGAATCGACCAGGGCATCGTGGTTGACCCGGGCGCCGAGCGCCGCAACGTCGATGTACCCGTTCACCACGGCATCCTCGAAGTCGTGAACCGAGTACGCGATGTCGTCGGAGAGGTCCATGACCTGCGCCTCGATACACAGCCGACGCTCGGGAGCGCCTTGGCGCAGCCAGGTGAATGCGTCCACGTCGTCGGCGTAGAAGCCGAACTTCGCGCGGCCGCTAGGGTCATCGACAGCCGAGCTGTCCGGCCACGGGTACTTGCAACTCGCATCGAGACTCGCGCGAGTGAGGTTCAGTCCGTAGGAGCGCCCGTCACTGCCAAAGACTTTGGGCTCGATGCGGGTCAACACACGGAGAGTCTGGGCATTGCCCTCGAAACCGCCGATGTCCGAAGCCCACACGCTGAGGGCCTTCTCGCCATTGTGACCGAAGGGTGGGTGTCCGAGATCGTGAGCGAGGCAGGCGGTGTCCACGACATCCGGATCGAGGTCGAGGCTGGTGGCCAGTTCGCGGCCGACCTGGGCGACCTCGAGCGAATGGGTGAGGCGATTTCGGGCGAAGTCGAGGCCGGCGGCGGGGCTCAGCACCTGCGTCTTCGCGGCGAGACGACGTAGGGCGCTGGAATGCAGCAGCCGGGCCCGGTCACGGGCGAAGTCGCTGCGGCGGCTGGAGTGCTCCTCCGGGTACCAGCGCGCGGTGTCGTGCTCGCCGTATCCCTCTGCCGCCACCCCTTCCCCCGTGCCGACGTCGATGCTGCCGGCGCTGCGCTCAGCCGCCACTGTTGCTCAGTTCGAACTCCGCCATCTCGGCCCGACCGGCCTGCTCCAGCTCGCGGCTCAGCAACCAGCCGTCCGGCAGGGACGGGCGCTTGGGCGTGCCTGCACGACCGCGCGGACCCTCGGCGTCGGCGCCCGGGTACGGCTGCTCCCAATCGAGCGTGCCGAGGAGATCGTCCATCTGCTGCAGGCTCTCCACCGTCGCCAGCGCCGCGCGAACCTCGCCACCCACCGGGTACCCCTTGAAGTACCAGGCGATGTGCTTGCGGATGTCGCGGCAGGCGTGATCCTCGTCACCGTCGAAGAAGTCCACCAGCAGCTCGGTGTGCCGGCGCAGCGTCGCGGCGACGACGCCCAGCGACGGCTGCGGGATGTCCGTCTCGCCACGGAAGGCGGACGCCAGTTCGCCGAACAGCCACGGACGCCCAAGGCAACCGCGACCGACGACGACACCGTCGCAGCCCGTCTCCTCGACCATGCGGATCGCGTCGGCTCCGGACCAGATGTCGCCGTTGCCGAGCACCGGCACGCTGGTGATCGTCTGCTTAAGCTTCGCGATGGCCGACCAGTCGGCGTGACCGCTGTAGAACTCTGAGGCAGTGCGCGCGTGTAACGCGATGCTGGCCACCCCCGCGCCCTCGGCGATGCGACCCGCCTCGAGATAGGTGAGGTGGTCGGCGTCGAGGCCCTTGCGCATCTTGATGGTGAGCGGGCGATCGCCGGCGGCCTTCACCGCGCCCTCCACGATGTCGCGGAACAGGTCGAGCTTCCACGGGAGTGCGGCGCCGCCACCCTTGCGGGTGACCTTGGGCACCGGGCATCCGAAATTCAGGTCGATGTGGTCTGCGCGGTCTTCGGCCACGAGCATGGTCACCGCCTCGGAGACGGTCTTCGGGTCGACGCCGTAGAGCTGGATGCTGCGTGGGGTCTCCGACTCGTGATGCTTGATCAGCCGCATTGACCCCTCTGTGCGCTCGACCAGAGCGCGGCTCGTGATCATCTCCGACACGTAGAGGCCGGCGCCGAACTCGCGGCAGAGCCTGCGGAAAGCGGTGTTCGTGATGCCGGCCATCGGCGCGAGGATCACCGGAACATCGAGCTCGAGGGGCCCGATCGTCAGGTTCTTCTGCGGGGCTGCGGTCATGGTCACCCCTCGATTGTCCCATGCTCCGGCTGGGCGACGGCTCGTGCGGCGTCGATAGGCTCGCTGCATACCCGCTCGCGTCTGGAAGGACCTCCCGATGACCGAACCCCTGATCGGCACCGCCCGCGTCGAAGCGGATGCCGCGGCTCGCGGTCTCGCCGTCGAGATAGTGGAGCGACCCGCAGCCGACAGCCTCGAGCATGCGGCAGAACTCCTCGGACTCGCGCCTCGCGAGATCGTCAAGTCCCTCGTGGTGCGCAAGCACACGCCGGAAGGCTCCCCGAGCGAGTACCTGTTCGCGCTCATCCCGGGCGATCGGCAGATCTCCTGGCCGAAGCTGCGCGCGCTCGTCGGCGTGAACAAGCTGTCGCTGCCCTCGCCTGAACTCGCGTTGGAGGCGACCGGGTACCCCCGCGGCACCATCACGCCCCTGGGCGCGAACGGCAACTGGCCCGTGTACGCGGATGAGTCGATCGTCGGGTCGCGGGTCGCTCTGGGTGCGGGAGCGCACGGCTACAGCGCCTTCGTCGACGCGGACGCCCTCATCGCCGCGTACGACGCAACGGTTGCCGACATCAGCTGAGACGGGGCGGCCCGATGTCCTCCGAGCCCACGGTGCGCACGCCACCCTCGTGGCTGAGGAACGGTCCGCGTACCCGCACACCGGCGAGGCGACCCGCCTCCGTGACCAGCTGAAGCCACAGGCGATCGTCGTCGCTGATCGTGTCGGTGCCGAAGCGCTCGAGCACGAACACCACCGACGTGGCTCGGACCTCCGCCACCACATCGATGAGGAAGTCGGCGAACTGGATCACCGAGTCCACCTCGGGTGTTCGGGGAATGTCGGACGGCATCAGCAGCGGGAGCTGCACGTCGTCGTGGTCGAGAAACATGAGCCAGAGCTGGCGTCGTAACGCCCGCCCGACCAGCTGTTCGACGCGAACCATCAGCAGCGCGTCAGTGTCGAGTCTCTCGAGAGCGGTGTCGTCGTAATGGGGAATCGTCATTGCTCAAGCGTGACGATTGCGCGGGGCGCGCGAGCGGCATCCGTCGAATCTGTGAGGAGATCAGTTCTCCACAGGAACGCGTGGGACTAGACGTTGTCGTCGTCGAGGCGCGCGTTGACCACGGCCTGCTCATGGTGCTCCGGTATCTCACAGAAGTCACCGACGCAGGTGGCCGCCGTCGGATCGCCGACGATGGTCAAAGGAATGATGCGGGCATCCGTCACTGGACTGCCTCTCTCTCGCTGGCGACCTTGGCGAGCACGTTAGCGAACGCCTGCGCCTCCTGCGCGCCGGACACACCGTACTTGCCGTCGATCACGAAGAACGGCACACCGTTGATTCCGTACTCGGCGGCCTGGGCGACATCCGCCTTCACGTCGGCGAGGAACTCCTCGGACTCGAGCGCGCGCACCACGTCATCGCGGTCGAGGCCGATGTCGGCGGCGATGTCCGCGAGGTCGGCGATGCGTCCGACGTGCTCGCCATTGAGGAAATACGCCTCGAGCAGGCGCTCCTTCATCTCGAGCTGACGACCCTTCGACTTGGCGTAGTGCAGCAGCTCGTGTGCCTTGACCGTGTTGGTCTGGTGGATGTGGTCGTAGTCGTAGTCGAGACCGACGGCCTTCGCGATGCCGGTCACCCGGTCGATCATCTCGTTCGCCTGCGCGCGCGAGATGCCCTTGCGGTCGCTCAGGTAGTCGACCGGAGTCCCGTCGAAGTCGACGGGGGTATCGGGTGCGAGCTCGAAGGAGTGGTACTCCACCTCGACCTCGCCGCCGAACTCGGCCGCGCCGGCCTCGAACTTGCGCTTGCCGATGTAGCACCACGGGCACTGGACATCGGACCAGATGTCGACCTTGATCGCGTCAGTCTTGGTTG
>JBEVGK010000219.1:0-6031 GCA_040511795.1 Lacisediminihabitans sp.
CTCGCGCTGGATCGTCGGCAGTGATCCGGATGCCGTGGTCGCCGACATCAAGAAATACGTCGACGCGGGACTGAACCACCTGGTGTTCCATGCCCCCGGTCAGGACCAGCGCCGGTTCCTCGATCTGTTCGAGCGCGACCTCGCCCCCCGGCTCCGCGCCCTCGGGTGACCGGCCGCACGAAAAACGCCCGGTCGACCATTCGGTCGGCCGGGCGCTTTCGTGTGTGGGACTAGCGGCGCGCGGGGCGGCGACCGGTCACGGAGATCCAGATCAGCAGCACGATGATGGCGCCGATGATCGAGCCGACGATGCCGGCGGGCTGGAAGAATCCGCCCGACGGGTCGGCGCCGAAGATCAGGTATCCGAGGAATCCGCCGACGAAGGATCCGACGATCCCCAGAACGATGGTCATTCCGATGGAGAGATTCTGCTTGCCGGGCACGAGGAGTCGAGCGACCGCACCGGCGATGAGTCCGATGACGATGATGCTGATGATGAGACCGAGCATTGGTGGTTCCTTTCGGGTGGCGCAGGACTGCGCACTCATGGTTCACGAGGACAGCCTCGCGACCCTCTACTCAACCCTCGGAAAGAAACTTTCGGAACCGGGTCGTAATGCCCGGGTTCTTCCTGTATTTTCTCGCGACCTACGCGGTGGGCTCGTTGCCGCTGAAATCGTCGACCAGCCGATCGATGGTCGCCGCCCAGCCCGGCTCCATGCCGGTGGCGAGCTCCTCCTCGACCTCCTCGTCAGTGAGAGTGTCGGCAAGCGCGAGACGGAAGGTCTGTTCGGTGCTGCCGCCGACATCCCGCAGCTCGATCGTGACCTGTGGCGCCGAGTCGAGGTCGTCGGGGTCGATAGCCGGCCAGCCGCCGACGGCACCCCAGGCGAAGGCGATCCGCTCGTTGGGGACGAGATCGCGGTAGACGCCGCCCGTGACGTAGCTGTCGTCGTCGTCGACGACCATCACCTGACGCCATTCGCCACCCACCCGGAGGTCGACCTCGGGGGCGGCGTTGTCACCCGCCGGATCGCTGAAGAACCAGGTGAGGTTCTCGGGCTCGGTCCACGCGCGGTAGACACGCTCGGGGGAGGCGTTGAGGGTGCGGACGATGCTGAACTCGCGATCGGTCATAACCCCATTAACCCACGAACCCCGCCGCCGTGCGGGGCCCTGCGAGAGGGACCCGCACGGTGACGGGGTGCGCTTCTGGACGGTTCTGTGATGCCGGCATTGCGGTGCGGGTGGGTACGACCGGCATCAGCGCTGCGCCGCGCAGAGGTACTGCAGGCGCTCGGCCTCACGCTCGCGAGCGAGTCGGGCCAGCTGCTGCTCGGCGCGGTTGGCGCGGCGTTCGCGCGTCTCGAGCTCGAGCGGCCGACGGCTCCACTTGACCAGCGCGACGCCGAGGTGCAGCGCGGTGCGGTCGAGCAGGTTCACCCGTCGCACGATCACGACGAGTTCGGCGGGTTGCTGGTGGTGGTGTTCGTGCTGTTCGGTACGACCGGGAAGGGTCGTGAGAGTGCTATTCACGGTGATGGTTTCCTTGCGTGACGGGCACGCGCCCGTGCGGGATCGCACGACGGCATGACCGGCGGATGCCGCTCGTGGCGGCGGGAGGGGGCGACCGGCGGTACGCGAGTATTCGCGAACCCGAGAACGGTCGGAGGTGGTTACCCGCGGGCACTGTGGGCGTTCGGATGACACCGAAACGGCCACTGCCGAGGGTCGGGCTTCGTGAGCGTCACCACCGTCTGGACCGGTGGTGGACTACCGACCGGTCAGGCGGAGAGGACGCCGACGAGGCCGGCGGTAATGGATGGGGTGATTCCCCAGGTCTTCATGTAAAACACGCTGGCTCCTTTCGTCTGATGGCGTGGGCACCACCGTAGTCGCACTCTCAGCGGATTCGCAAGAACTTTTTCGGGCGTGTCGGACTGCTCCGTTCGGCGCAGCAGAATGGGTGCATGAGTCCGCCTGCCAGTCCTCGCGTCGGCGCAGCGCACAGCGGGGCTCCGCACATCGGATACGCGGCGATGCTGGAGCAGTTCCACCCCACCGAGGCGCTCGGACTCAGCGCGTTCGCGGAGGCGAACGGCTTCAGCGGAGTCATGGCGGCCGACCGCTTCCAGCCCTGGGTGCCGCGGCAGGGCGAGGCGAGCTTCGTCTGGAACGTGCTCGGCGCCCTCGGGCAGACCACCGCGGGAGACCTCGGAACGGGCATGAGCGTGCCCACCTTCCGCTGGCATCCCGCCATGGTCGCCCAGGCGAGCGCCACACTCGAAGCGATGTACCCGGGGCGGCACTGGCTCGGCATCGGCTCGGGGGAGGCGATCGACGAGCATGTGACCGGCGGCTACTGGCCAGAGACCGCGGAACGCATCAACCGGATGTTCGAGGCCGTCGAGATCATCGGCAAGCTGTTCGCCGCCTCGGCGTCCGGTCGCGATACCAAGCACAGTGGAACATACTTCAGGCTAGAAACGTCCAGGTTGTGGACGATGCCGGAGATCCCGCCACCGGTGCTGATTGCGACATCCGGCCCGGTCACCGCCAAGCGCGCTGGCCGCACGGTAGACGGGATCATCGTCGACGGTGCGCCGATCGACAAGATCGCCGGCCTGCTCGAGCGGTTCGACGAGGGGGCGCTGGAGGTCGGCCGCGACCCTCGCCGCAGCCTCAGGGTGCTGCGACTCCACCTCAGCTGGGCGCCGACGCGCGCGGAGGCGATGGCGAATGCGGTGACCGAATGGCCGAACGGCGGCATGCGGTTTCCCCGCTCCGACATCCGCTCGCCGTTCGAATTCGAGCAGTTGGCCCGGTTGGTGCGCCCGGAGGACTTCGACGGACGGATGCTCGTGTCCGAGCATCCCGAGCAGCACCGCGAGCATATCCAGCGCTATCTCGACCTCGGGTTCGATCGCATCTACCTGCACAACGTCGGCCGCAATCAGCGCGACTGGATCGAGCTCTTCGGGCGTGAGGTGCTGCCGCGCCTGGTGCGCAGAGCGGGACCCGGGAGCGGGAGAATAGACACGTGACCATCGACGCTGGGAGTATCGACACCGTGAGAGTGCAGTGCTGACCATCTGGACGATCCCGGGCATCCCCGAGATCGTCGCCGGGGATGACCTCGCCGAGGTGATCGGGCAGCGCGAGACCACCCTGCAGGACGGCGACATCCTCGCCGTGACCTCCAAGATCGTGTCCAAGGCCGAGGGGCGATTCGTCCAGGCGGATGACCGCGAGCAGGCCATCACCGACGAGACCGTGCGGATCGTCGCCACCCGGGGCACGACCCGCATCGTGGAGAACCGGCTCGGCATCGTCGGCGCCGCCGCCGGGGTGGACGGCTCGAACACTCCCGTCGGAACCGTGCTGCTGCTCCCGCTCGATCCCGACGCCTCCGCCCGCGCGCTGCGCGATGCGCTCGAGGCCCGCTACGACGTGCGCATCGGCGTGATCATCACCGACACCCTGGGGCGCGCCTGGCGTGAGGGGCAGACGGATGTCGCCATCGGCTCCAGCGGCGTGCGCCTTCTCGATGACCTGCGCGGCACGCTCGATGCCCAGGGTCGCCGCCTGGATGTCACCGTCCCGGCAGTCGGTGACGAGATCGCGGCCGCGGCCGACCTGGTGAAGGGCAAGAGCGAGGGACTGCCGGTGGCCGTCGTGCGCGGTCTCGGTCACCTGGTCGATCCCGACGCCCCTGGCGCGCGAGTGCTGACCCGCACCGGCCCGAATGACATGTTCCGCCTGGGCACCGATGAGGCGCACGCCGAGGGGTACGCCGAGGGTTTCGCCGCCGGCGAGGCATCGCGTGGGTAAGGCGTCGCGTGGTTAAGGCATACCGCGGAGATCGGCTCCCGACGACGACCGGCATCCGCAAGGCGGGCAAGGCCGTTCCCGAGACGCACGCGCCGCAGCCGACCACCGAGTGGGTCGTGGTGGTCCCGGTGAAGGGCACCCCCGACGCCAAGTCGCGCTTCGGTGACTCTGATGACGATGGAGACCGCACCGAGCTCGCGCTCGCGATCGCCTACGACACCGTGCAGGCCGCCGTGGCGACGGCCGCGGTGAGCGGGGTCCTCGTGGTAACGAGTGCGGCGGCATCCGTCACCTTCGACGAGACCGATGCCCTGGTGCTGGTCGAGGAGGAGCCCGACGGACTCGCCGCGGCCATCAACCTCGGGGTGGAGACCGCCGAGGCGATGGGAGCTGCGGGGCGCGGTATCGCGGTGCTGCTGGGCGACCTGCCCGCACTGACGCCTGCCGAGTTGGACGCCGCTCTGGTAGCCGCCGCCGCGCACGACCGCGCGATGGTGCCGGATGCCGCAGGCACCGGAACGACGCTGATCACCGCCGCCGACGGGGCGAGCCACGCTCCCGCCTTCGGGCTCGGCTCCGCTGCTGCCCATCGTGCCGCCGGGTACGTGGTGCTCGACCTCGCGGAGACCTCGGGCCTGCGCCGCGACGTCGACACCCGTGAGGAGCTGCAGGCGCTCGTGGGGCGGCTCGGACCGCGAACGGCCGCGCTGGTCGAGTAGCGCCGCTGGTCGAGTAGCCCCGCTGGTCGAGTAGCGCCCGACGGAGGAGGACGCGTATCGAGGCCCTGAAGCGGTGGTTTCGATACGCGGACGCGCTAGAGCGCGTGCGCTACTCAACCAACGAGACGCTACTCAACCAACGAGATGGGCAACAGCTTCAGCGACTTGCCCGTCGACGCATAGCCGGTCGCTGCGTGCGCCCGGGCGACCGCGCGGCGCTCGTCGGTCGGCTCGCCGTAGGTCGTCGTGCGCTGGTACGCGTCCCGTCCAATCGCCGCGGTGAGCGCCTCCAGCTCGTCGACGGTCTTCTCCGACCCGTTGTCGGCGCCGGCCATGCGGCTGATCGTCTCCTCCATCAGGGTGCCGCCCACGTCATCCGCCCCGCCCTGCAGCATGAGCTGTGTGCCCTCGGTGCCGAGCTTGACCCAGGACGTCTGGATGTGATCGATGCGCCCGTGCAGCATGAGGCGGGCGACCGCGTGGACCGCTCGATTCTCCTGCGCGGTGGGGCCGGGGCGGGCGACACCGGCGAGATATACCGGAGACGACATATGAACGAAGGGCAACAGCACGAATTCGGTGAAACCGCCGGTCTCATCCTGGATCCGCGACAGGGTGCGCAGGTGCCCGACCCAGTGCGAGGGGTTGTCGACATGGCCGTACATCATGGTCGACGACGAGCGGATGCCGAGCGAGTGCGCCGTCGAGACGATGTCGATCCAGGCGGCGGCGGGCAGCTTGCCCTTGGTGAGCACCCAGCGCACCTCGTCGTCGAGGATCTCCGCCGCGGTGCCGGGGATCGTATCGAGCCCGGCCTCCTTCGCGGCGGTGAGGAAGTCCCGATACGAGAGCCCGGTGCGGCTCGCGCCATTGACGATCTCCATCGGGCTGAACGCGTGCAGGTGGATGTTCGGCTGCCGCTCCTTCACCTGGCGGGCCAGATCGAAGTACGCGGTGCCCGGCAGGTCTGGATGGATGCCGCCCTGCATGCAGATCTCGGTCGCGCCGATCTTCCAGGCCTCGTCGACCCGGTCGCCGACCTGCGTCATCGACAGGGTGAACGCGTCCGCATCGGTGCGCCGCTGCGCGAAGGCGCAGAACCGGCAGCCGGTGTAACAGACATTGGTGAAGTTGATGTTGCGGTTGACGACGTAGCCGACCCGGTCGCCGACGACGTCGCGACGGATGCGGTCGGCCAGCCCCGCGAGCGCGTCGAGGTCCCCGCCTTCCGCGCCCAGTAGCGCGAGGTACTCGGCGTCGGAGAGGCCTGCCGGGTTGGTCTCCGCTTTCGCCAGAGCGGCGGCGACGGCGGGGTCGCCGGAGTGACCCGCGGCGCGGCGGGTGTCGCCGACGGTCTCGCGCAGTTCCGACCAGTCACCGTAGACGTCCTCGAAGTCGCTGCGCCGGTCATCCGTTCGTCCTACCGTGTCGATCTCGGTGTGCAGGTCGACCCGGCCGGAGCCGAGCCACTCCGGGTCGGG
>JBEVGK010000220.1:0-4499 GCA_040511795.1 Lacisediminihabitans sp.
CTGGGCCGTGGTCGGCGCCTACGCCGCGCACCTGGTGCCGAAGCATCAGATCGGTCGCGCCGTCGCCATCACCAGTGGCGGTGGTACAGCCGCGTTCGTGCTCGGTGTTCCGCTGGGCACCGCGCTCGGCCACGCGTTCGGGTGGCGGCTGGCGTTCGCCGCGCTCGCCGTGATCATCGTGGTGCTGACGGTGCTGGTCATCCGTTATCTGCCGCCGGTCGACCACCGCGTGCCGCTGAAGACGGGGGAGATCGCCGTGCCGATGAGCCGCGATCGCAGCCTGCCCGGAGTGGTCGTGCTGTGCATCGTCATCATCGTGATCATGATGGGGCACTACATCTTCTACACGTACATCGCGCCGTGGCTGATCGACGAGGTGGGCTTCGAGGAGTCGGCAGTGGCGCCGCTCCTGTTCCTGTTCGGCGGTGCGGGGGCGATCGGGCTTGCGCTGGCCGGGCTGGTCGCCGACCGCTTCCCCCGGTACGGCTTCGTCGCGACCGCGGCCGTCGCGGTGCTGCCGGTGCTCGTGTTCGTGCTCTTCCCGCACTCGCCGGTGATCGTGATCATCGCGCTCGTCGTCTGGGGCATCGCCTTCGGCGGTCTGCCCGCGATGCTGCAGACACGGATGCTGCACACGGCCTCCGCGCGCCTGCGCGACCTGGCCGCGGCGCTGTTCACCACCTCGTTCAATCTCGCGATCGGAACGGGCGCGCTGGTCGGCGGCCTCATCCTCGATCGCTCCGGCTACGGTGCGCTGCCGGTCGCCGACCTGATCTTCCTGCTCGTCGCCCTGGTGTTCAGCCTGGTGAGCGACGCCTGGCTGCGGGCGCGGCACCAGCGGCACTGAGTTCCCCGCCGTTCCCGTTGTGCAGGTCTTGCTGCATAACGGGGTCGCGAGCTCTGCGAGGCTAGGGCGCGCGGACATCCGCTCATCGCGAGTTGTCACTGGAGCACCGGTAGGCCGCCGAAACCGGTGCGTTTGTGACAACTCGCGGCATCTCGACCTCTGGTGTGCAGGGGATGCTGCACAACCGTGCGGCTGCCCGAGTTGCGGCCGCAACACCTAGGGCGGCGGAGGTGCTCGCTGCTAGGCTTGGCCACGTCGCAACTGGCGTTGAGATGGGTGACCATCGGGGAGCGACTGACTACGAGTTCGGCCGTTCGCCTGGGCCGAACCGGATACCGTTATCCCTGTCCGGTCGTGTCAAAGGAGTTCGCCAGTGACGATCAATGCAGTGCCATCCTCCCTCCCCTCCACTTTCACCGATCCGCTGTCGAGCGTCGATCCTGAGATCGCCGAAGCGCTCGAACTCGAGCTCGGCCGCCAGCGCGGCACGCTCGAGATGATCGCCAGCGAGAACTTCGTCTCGCGCGCGGTTCTCGAGTCGCAGGGCTCGGTGCTCACCAACAAGTACGCGGAGGGCTACCCCGGCCGCCGGTACTACGGCGGCTGCGAGTTCGTCGACATCGCCGAGAACCTCGCCATCGACCGGGTCAAGAAGCTGTTCGGCGCCGAGTACGCGAATGTCCAGCCGCACTCCGGCGCGACAGCCAACGCTGCGGTGCTCGCCGCGATCGCCACCCCGGGCGACACGATCCTGGGCCTCGAGCTCGCCCACGGCGGCCACCTCACCCACGGCATGAAACTCAACTTCTCGGGCAAGCTCTACAACGCCACCGCCTACGGTGTCGACCCCGAGACCTTCCGCGTCGACATGGATGTCGTGCGCGAGAAGGCTCTCGAGTACCGCCCGACCGTGCTGATCGCCGGGTGGTCGGCCTACAGCCGCCAGCTCGACTTCGAGGCCTTCCGCTCCATCGCCGACGAGATCGGCGCCAAGCTCTGGGTCGACATGGCGCACTTCGCCGGCCTCGTCGCCACCGGTCTGCACCCCTCGCCGGTGCCGTACGCGGATGTCGTCTCCAGCACCGCACACAAGACCCTCGCCGGTCCGCGCTCGGGCTTCATCGTCAGCCGTGACACCGAGCTCGCCAAGAAGCTCAACTCCGCCGTCTTCCCGGGGCAGCAGGGCGGACCGCTCATGCACGTCATCGCCGCCAAGGCCACCGCGTTCAAGCTCGCCGGCGAGCCCGAGTTCAAGGACCGCCAGGAGCGCACCGTGCGCGGCGCCCAGATCCTCGCCGAGCGCCTCACCGCTCCCGACGCGAAGGCCGCCGGCATCGACGTGCTCACCGGTGGCACCGACGTGCACCTGGTGCTCGTCGACCTGCGCACTGCGGCGATCGACGGCCAGCAGGCCGAGGACATCCTGCACGAGGTCGGCATCACGGTGAACCGCAATGCCGTTCCGTTCGACCCGCGCCCGGCGATGACCCCCTCCGGTGTCCGCATCGGCACCGCCGCGCTGGCCACCCGCGGGTTCGGCGACGAGGAGTTCACCGAGGTCGCCGACATCATCGCGACGGCCCTCAAACCGACTCCGGATGTCGCGGCGCTCCGTGCCCGCGTCCTCAGGCTCACCGACGGCTACCCGCTCTACCCGGGTCTCGCGTCCCCCGGCACCTGGGCCTGAGCGCATGACCGCAGTGAGAATCGACGGGGTCGCCACCGCGGCCACCGTGCGCTCTGAACTGGTCGAGCGCATCGCTGCCCTCAAGGCGCGCGGCATCTATCCGGGCCTCGGCACGCTGCTCGTCGGCGACGACCCGGGCTCGCACTCCTACGTCGGCGGCAAGCACAAGGACTCGCTCGAGCTCGGCATCGAGTCGGTGCGCGTCGACCTTCCCGCGGAGGCGACGGAGGATGAGGTGCGAGCCGCCATCCTGGAGCTGAACGCCAACCCGGCCGTCACCGGCTACATTATCCAGCTGCCGCTGCCCGCCGGCATCGATGAGAACGCGATGCTCGAGCTGATGGACCCGGCGAAGGACGCCGACGGCCTGCACCCGACCAACCTCGGCCGCCTGGTGCTCGGCGTACAGGGCGAGCTCGACTCGCCCCTGCCATGCACCCCCGCCGGACTGGTCGAGCTGCTGCGCCGCTACGACGTGCCGATCGCCGGGCAGCATGTCGTCGTGATCGGTCGCGGCCTCACTGTCGGGCGCCCGCTCGGCCTGCTGCTCACCCGCAAGGGTCTCGACGCGACCGTCACCCTCGCGCACTCCCGCACCCAGAACCTGGCGGATGTCGTGCGCCAGGCCGACATCGTCGTCGCGGCGGTCGGCGTGCCCGGTCTGATCAAGCCCGACTGGGTGAAGCCCGGTGCGGCGGTGCTCGACGTGGGAATCACGCGGGTGATCAATCCCGACACCGGCAAGGCGAAGCTGATCGGTGACGTCGATCCGGCGGTCGCCGAGGTGGCGGGCTTCCTGTCGCCTGTGCCCGGTGGTGTCGGACCGATGACCCGCGCCATGCTGATGAGCAACGTGGTCGAGGCGGCCGAGCGCCTGTAGGCGTTGGCCGAGCAGGCCGAGCGTCGCACAACTCAGGTCAGACGGAGGCGGTAGCCGGATAACCGGCTGGCACCGCCGTCTGACCTGAGTTGCGCAAATCGGCGACCGGGAACGCTACAGCGGGGTGATGCCCTGCGTGCTCCGGGGGAAGGTCGCCAGCACGTCCTCGGGGATGTTGAGGTGTGCCGAGACCAGGGACGGCGGCAGGTGGCCGAGCCAGTTCGCCAGCGAGACCTCCTCGTACCGGTCGCTCTTGAAGGTCTCGATGAACACCGCGGTCTCGTCACCGGTGTTCTCGATGTAGTGACCGAGGTTGCGCTTGACGACGCCCACGTCGCCGGCGCGGAAGTCGGTGGTGTTCGCGTGCGGTCCGGTGTTGAACACCGTCATGCGGCCGGCGCCCTTCAGCCAGTACTGCCACTCGTCGGCGTTCGGGTGCCAGTGCAGTTCGCGCATCGAGCCGGGCTCCAGAGACACGAGCGCCGCGGCGACCGTGGCCGAGTATGTGTAGTTGGTGCTGTCTGCGATGCGGATGCTGCCGCCGCTGTTCTGGCGCACCGGCGCCGAGCTGCCGAGTCGGAAGATGACCGCCTCGCCGCCGGGCTGGACACCGGCCGACGCACGGTCGTCCTCGAGGGTTCCGGGAACGTCGCCCGGGAAGATCCACAGGTTGTGCAGCGGGATGTCCTTGAAGACCTCCTGCGCGACGCCGAAGTTCTTCGCCAGGATCTCCGGCGGGGTGTGCGCGAACCAGTCGGTGAGCAGCAGGGTGTTGCTCTCCGACTGCGAGCCGTCGTCGAAGGCCAGCACGAACTCGGCACCGTCCGGTCCGAGACCCTGCAGGGAGTGGGGGAGTCCGGCCGGGAAGTACCAGAGGTCGCCCTCGTTGACGTCGTCGACGCTCGGGAGGCCGTCGCGACCCAGCGTGGTGATGCGGCAGCTGCCGCGGGTCATGATCGCCCACTCCGCGGTCTGATGCCAGTGGAGTTCACGGATGCCGCCGGCCTCCAGGTACATGTTGACACCGGCGATCTCGGTGGAGAGGGCGAAATCCGCCGCGGTGAGTTCGCGCGCCCAGCCTCCGC
>JBEVGK010000221.1:0-10563 GCA_040511795.1 Lacisediminihabitans sp.
GACGCGGCGGTCGATCGAAGAGGAGCCGCCGTGGGGACGGCCCCAATGGCTGATCGACCAAGCGCAGATCTTTCGGTATCCGATGCTGTGGGAAGCGGTTCGCACCTCGTGGTCCGCCTCACCCGATCCCGAGCGGAGTTCACTCGCTCAGCAGCTCGTTGACCACGCCAATCACGTTCTGCGCAACAGCTTCCGCGAAGAGCTCGGGATTCCCGCAGGCCCGAGTACACGCACCGATTGGGAAGCCACGACCGCTGCCGTGACCGTCGCCTCCCTCACCGTCGACGGACGCGACCGTCCGGCAGTGCAGATCGATACGGATCCGCTCGTCTACGCAGTCGGATTCCGCGTCGACGAGCACGTGGTGTGCACCTGTGCTCTTCCGCGGGACAGCCTGCCGTTTCTCGATCTTGAGGTGACTGCATTCGAGTGACCGTCCGCATCCGTGCCGCCTCGCACGGCGGAGCGCGGGCGCACTGTGGTCGAATGGGTCGATGAGATTCGCGTCCCTCCGCTCGCCCGGCGTGCAGGCGGGTATTGCCGCCGCCGTGCTGTTCGGCGCGGGGACTCCCATCGCGAAGGTGCTGCTGGACAGTGTGAACCCGTGGCTGCTGGCAGGGCTCCTGTATCTGGGCTCGGGGCTCGGGCTGGGTCTGTTCCGCGTCATCCGTCGGTCTCCCCGGGTGCGATTGCAGCGCTCAGAAGTTCTGCCTCTCGTCGGCGCAGTCGGATTCGGCGGGGTGATCGCACCGGTGCTGCTGATGTTCGGCCTGGCTGGAATGCCGGCGACCGGCGCCTCGCTGCTGCTCAACGCCGAGGGCGTGTTCACTGCGTTGCTGGCATGGTTCGTCTTTCGCGAGAACGTCGACCGCCGGATCGCACTCGGAATGGCGGCGATCGTCGCGGGTGCCGTCGTGCTCAGCATTCCGACCGGAGCGGAATTCGGCTCGCCGTTGCCGGCGCTCGCGATTCTCGGGGCGTGCCTGTGCTGGGCAATCGACAACAACCTCACCCGCATGATCGCCCTGAACGACGCGACCTGGCTGGCGGCGGTGAAGGGGGGCGTCGCGGGCCCGGTGAACCTGATCATCGCGTTCGCACTCGGCGCGACCCTTCCCCCGGTGCTGAACCTCGGCGCGGCGATGACGGTCGGATTCTTCGCCTACGGGGTGAGCCTGGTGCTGTTCATCGTCGCGATGCGGCACGTCGGAACGGCCCGGGCGGGCGCCTACTTCTCCATCGCCCCGTTCTTCGGAGCCGTGCTCGCCGTGGCGCTCGGAGCGCCGGTGACGATTCCGCTGGTGATCGCCGGCGTGCTGATGGCGCTCGGCGTCTGGCTGCACCTCACCGAACGCCATGAGCATGTGCACACGCACGAGGCGATCACCCACGAGCACTGGCACACACACGACGCACACCATCAGCACGAGCACGACGAACCCGTGGCGGCCGGTACCCGACACCGGCACGTGCACACCCACGAGGCCGTCACCCACAGCCACGAGCACTATCCCGACGCACACCACCGCCACTCGCACTGACGACCCCGAGCCTGCTCGCTGTGCGACCGACCGACAACAATGTCTCCGTCGTTTCGGACACCTGGCGGGCGCGCTGCGGCAGGTGGACCTCGTGTCAACCCCCGGGGCCATCCCGGTGCGCTCGCTAGCATCGAACGGTGACCCAGACCGAATCCGACACCACCCAGGTGCGCGACGCGCCCCTGCTGCTCGGCCGCTACCGCCCCCTCGGCCTGCTCGCGAAGGGCGGCAGCTCGCTCGTCTACCGCGGCCATGACACCCATCTGGGGCGGGATGTCGCAATCAAGCTGTTCGCGGCCGGCGGCGCACCCGAGATCGCTCGCTTCCATGACGAACTCCGGGTCCTCGCCGAGCTGAGCCACCACGGAGTGGTCAGCATCCTCGACGCCGGCGTGGACGAGTCGACACCCAGCGACCCGCGGCCGTTCATCGTGATGGAGCTGGTGCGGGGCGAGACACTGCGCTCCATCCTCGCGACCCGCGAGCTCACGACCCGACGCATCGGCGAGACCGTGTTCGAGGTGGCGGAGGCGCTGGAGTACGTGCACGCACGCGGCGTCATCCATCGCGACATCACCCCGTCGAACATCATGATCGTCGACTACGGCACGACCTTCTCCCGTCCGCGCGCCCGGCTCACCGACTTCGGCATCGCCATCGACGCGGCGACGGTTCCCGAGCACGACGGCACCACCACCGGAACCGCCGCCTACCTCAGCCCCGAGCAGGTGCGCGGGGATGCGGTCACCAGCGCCGTCGACATCTACTCCCTTGGCCTGGTACTGCTCGAGGGCTTCACCCGGCGCATCGCGTTCCCGGGTGATCCGATCCAGTCGGCCACCTCGCGGCTCGACCAGCAGCCCCCGCAGCTCGACACCCTCAGCACGCCCTGGCGCGACCTGGTTCTCGCCATGACCGCACAGGCCCCGACCGATCGCCCCACCGCGGCCGAGGTGGCGACCGCGATACGGCGCGGATTGCGGGATGCCCGCCACAAGAAGGCGCGGAAGAACGAGCGCTGACGGGAGTGGTGGAGCCGACCCGAGCGGCTAGACCTCGACCAGTGTGATGCGATCGCGGCCGGCATCCTTGGATCGATACATCGCCCGGTCTGCCGCGATGAACAGCGCTTCGGGGGTGGGAGCGGGGCCGTCGCTCGGGGCGTAGACCGAGATTCCGGTGCTCGCGGTGACCGAGAACCCGTCGGGCAGACTGTCTGACGGTTCGCGCACGGCGGCGGCAATCCGCTCGCCGATCACGAGGGCGACGGCGGGGTCGGCATCGTCGCAGATCACGATGAACTCGTCGCCGCCGAAACGACCCACGACGTCACCGGCACGCACCACGCCCCGGATGCGCTGCGCCACCAGCCGCAGCAGCGCGTCGCCCGCGGTGTGGCCGAGCCCATCGTTGACCGCCTTGAATCCGTCGAGGTCGAGAAAGATCAGGGCTACCGGATGTCCGTGCCGACGCGCACCGGCCAGAGCGCCGGTCAACTGCTCTCGCAGCAGCGTCCGATTGGCGAGGCCGGTGAGCTGATCGTGCAGGGCGAGCGATTCGAGTTCCGCGGTCAGACGGATCCGGGCCAGAACGGGCGCCGCCTGCCGGGCGAGGGCGATCTGCAGGTCCATCTCCTGCTCGTCGACCTCCCGACGACGCTGGAAGAAGCTGAGCAGCGCACCCACCGGCCCCGCCGCCGAGAGCATCGGAACGATCGTGAAGGCCTCGATACGCGCGTCGATCATCGCATCGGCCAGCGCCGGATAGCTCTCCTGCACCTGGTCGACCGACGACACCGTCATCACCCCGGCATGCCGGATCTGCGCCAGCTCTGGCGCGGCGAGGGCCGTGAAGGTGAACTCCCGCAGCGGATGCTCACCCGCCGCGAGATAGGTCTCCCCCTGCCCGTCGACCAGCATCACCGCGACGAACGGGGCGACCAGGGCCTCGCGCACGCTCGCGGCGAGCGCCTCGGCCAGCTCGACCTCGGTAATCGCCGCACCGAAGGCGCTGGAGGCGAGTTGCAGCACTCGCACCCGGGCTTCGGATGCTTCGGCCTCGCGCCGGGCGGAGAGCAGATCACGCTCGTAGTTCTGCCGGGCGGTGGCATCGAAGACGGCGAGCGCCATCTCCCCCGCCGTGCTGTCGGAGTCGATCGTCAACCGGGAGTTGAGCAGCACCGGCAGCTCCTCGCCGTCGACCCTGCGGACGGAGAGGGCGACCTCGCGCAATTCCCCGGCCAGTCTCAGCACGGGGAGATGCCGGGTCTCGTAGAACAGCTGGCTGCCGGGGGTGAGCAGTTCGGTGAAGTTCAGGCCTACGACGTCATCCTCGCGATAGCCGGTCCACTCGAGGAAGGTCGCATTCACCCTCTCCACCATGCCGTCGCCGGTGGCCGTGATGAGACCACAGGCAGCACGATCGAACGGGTCGTGCTGCGTCATCCGAGATAGCTCCGGATCGCGGCCGCGAGCTGATCCGGATCGGAGAGGTTGGGGCAGTGACCCGTTGACGACATCATGACGAACGTGCTGCCGGGGATCGACTCGGTGACGAATCGGCCAACACCCAGCGGTGCGATGACGTCGTCGGTGGACTGCAGCACCAGCGTGGGGACGCTGACCGCGGCAAGATCCCGGCGATTGTCGGAGAGGAAGGTGACGCGGGCGAAGTGTCGGGCGATGGTCGGATCGGTGCTGCAGAAGTTGTCGGTGAGCTCCTGCCCCACCTCCGGGCGGTCTGCGTTGCCCGTCATGACCGGGGCCATCGCCGACGACCAGCCCAGATAGTTGGAGTCGAGGGTGTCGAGCATCGCGTCGATGTCATCCTGCTCGAAACCGCCGACGTACTCGCCGTCGTTCACGTACCGCGGCGACGGGCCGACGAGCACGAGCGCTCCGAATCGGGACGGATCGCGGTTGGCAGCCAAGACGCCCACCATCGAGCTCACCGAGTGACCGACGAACACGACATCGCGCAGATCGAGCTCCTCGAGGAGCTCCCCCAGATCGTCGGCGTACCCGTGAAGCGAATCGTACTTGCCCGGGTCGTACGCACTCAGGTCTGACCCGCCCGCGCCGACGTGGTCGAAGACGACGATCATGTGGTCCTCGGCGAAGGCCGGCGTCACGTTGCGCCAGACCTCCTGGCTGCAGCCGAAACCATGGGCGAAGACCAGGGGGCGCCCGGCCGGGTTTCCCGACACGACGACGTTGTTGCGGTGGATGGCGCGGCGGCCCGTCTGAGAGGTGGGGTCCGGGGCGAGCGAGGTCATGGTGTTCTCCGACTGCTCGATTGCGATCGGGCCTGGCGCCCGATCCGCCGCTACACGACTCTCTCAAGATAACGCGGGCACGAAGGGGCGGCAACGCGAACGAGGGGGATTGCCGGGGAGTCGCGCGCATGGTAGGCGCATTGGGCGGCGAATACCAGCCCCGTTGACATCGGCCCTCGGCGAAAGCACTCTGAAGTCACCGACAGCAATTTCGACAGAGGCGGCCGCACGTGAGTTTCAGTTTGCAGGACGCCGTGCGTCGCGCGGAGATCGTCGCCTACTATCAGCCGCAGATCGACCTGCAGACCGGCGAGATCGTGGGGGTCGAGGCCCTGAGCCGGTGGCGGCATCCGACCCTCGGACTCCTCACCCCGGAGAGTTTCATCGCCGACGCCGAAGAGGACGGCACGATCCATGAGATCGGTGCGTTCATGCTGGACGACGGATGTCGCTGCGCCGCCGAATGGCGCCGCGACGGGTTCGACATCGAGGTGGCCGTCAACGTGTCGGCCGCGCAGCTCACCTCTGACGCCTTCTTTCAGCGCGTGACCGACAACCTGGCGGGCCTCGCGCTCGGCCCCCACTCCATCACCGTGGAGATCACCGAGTCCCGGGCGATCGTCGACCCTGCCGACGCCGCAGAGCGCCTGCGCCTTCTCCGCTGCGCCGGCGTGGACGTCTCGATCGATGACTTCGGCACCGGTCACTCATCGATCGAACAGATGCTCGGGCTTCCGGCCAGCGAGGTGAAGATCGACAAGTCGATCGTCCACGCCCGGTCGGAGGGAAGGCCGTCGATCATGCGCGACCTCGTGGAGCTCGCCCACGCGAACGGGCTGCGGGTGGTCGCCGAGGGCATCGAGACAGCCGAGCATCTGGTCGAATCACGGGATCTCGGTTGTGACCGCGCACAGGGTTTTCTGCTCGGGCGCCCCGCACCGGAGGCGGAGATCACGCAGATGCTGGCCGTGGCCGGGCATCAGAGCTGAAGATCACCGTCGAAGCCGAGCTCGTCTGACTCCTCCACCTCGGTGTCGCCGCCGACATCGATCTGAGTCCAGGTGACCGGCATGCCCGGAGAGAACAGGATGTCGACGCCGGGCCCCGAGCGCAGCGGCGGGATGTTGACGTAGCCCCCGCCCGCTTTGACCGCCTCGAGGATCTTGGCGCGGAGCTCTGTCACGGGCTCCGGCAGGAAGTAGTCCTTGCCGTCGACGGTCAGTCTGTTCACGATCACCCGATGAGCCTATGACGGGCGGGCCCGCTCCGCATCGGGTTATATTCGATTCGTCACGGCAGCATCCGTGACCGACAGACAAGGACTCTCGTGGGATCACTCGAATACGGCGGTCGCGAGTTCGAGTTCGACGACCGCACCCTCACGCATTTACAGATCGTGTTCAGCACGAAACTGCGCCGTCGCGAGAACTTCTTCTTCAGCTGGGTGCAGCCGATGGAGCGCGGCAGCGGGCGTCACGCCATTTGGATCGACAACGGCACACCCATCCACTTCTCCTTCGGTGGTTCGCGGCTGCCCGCGATCAACCGCGACTGGGTGGAGGCGCTGCTGCAGTCGTCCGGTCGCACGGCCGGACTGCAGCTGGTGCCCGAGCCGGAGGCGCGCGGCTGATCACCCCTCTTGCCTCTCCGCACTGACGGCGTACCGTCCATCGCAACCGAGGGGACGGTGGACATATGGTTGTCACGAAGATGACGGTGGACGGCAACGAGTTCTTTCTCGACGCCGAGCAGGACGTCGACGGTGCCAAGGAACAGGTGGTCGAGGCGGTGCAGCACGGCGGGGGCCTCGTGGACGTGAAGGTCGCCGGGCATGCCACCGTCTCGGTGCTGGTCAGTCAGCAGATGCCGGTCACATTCGAACAGATCGTCGCCGAGGAGGAGGAGTCGCAGGATGCGTTCGGCGACGACTTCTGGAGCTGGGCAGACGTGGCGCTATAGCCCGGAGCGGTGGGCTCGACTTTCCCTCCCGCGACGCCTCAGGGCGGACGAGTCCTAGACCGGAAACTGCGGGAGCGCGTCGGCGAGGCGCACTATCGCCGCCAGGTCCGTGGGGCGGGCGGAGGCCAGCATCCGTTCGAGTCGAGTGCCGACGTCGGTACCTACCGACTCGGCCACGGCGAGACCCTCGGGGGTCGCGCGAACCAGGATGACGCGGGCATCCGTCTCGGATCGCACCCGCTCGACCAGGCCCCGCCGCTCCGCCCGGTCGATGAGCCCGGAAACGGATGACCGGTCGAGGTCGAGGTGCTCCGCGATGGCGGCCATGCTCGGGGTGCGGTCACGCAGAATTCCGAGCAGGCGCAGCTGCGTGACCGACAGGTCGTTCTCCGCCGCGATGCGGGTCAGGGTGAGCTGCACGGTGAAGGAAAGCTGGACGAGGGCGTCGACGGTGCTGGGCGTGCCGGGCATCCTCCGATCATAGTTGATTTAGTTTGTGCCACGAAGTATATACTTGGTGGCACCAACTAAATCGGAGGAAGACCAGAATGCATGCAGCAGTCGTCCACAGCTTCGGGCAGCCGCCCCGGTTCGAGCAATTCCCCACGCCGACCGCCGTCGGCCCGCACGACGAGGTCGTCGACGTGATCGCCACCGGGTTGCACCCCCGCGTGCGATCGCAGGCGGATGGTTCGCACTACACGGCGACCGACGAGCTGCCGCTGATCCCCGGCATCGACGTTGTCGGCCGACGAGCAGATGGCTCGCTGGTCTACTTCGTACTCCCCGACACCACCCTCGGCGCGATGGCCGAGCACACCGTGATCGACGGCCGCCGCAGCATCGCGCTGCCCGTTGACGCCGATCCTGTGCTGCTCGCCGCCGCGATGAACCCCGCCATGTCGTCCTGGATCGCCCTGACCCGCCGGATCGACTTCGCGCCCGGCTCGTCGGTGCTCGTTCTCGGCGCCACCGGTTCTGCCGGACAGCTCGCCATCCAGATCGCTCGGCATCTCGGGGCGAGCCGGGTGGTCGCGGCCGGCCGCGGGTCCGAGAAACACGCCGCGCGCGACGCCGATGCCACAATCGACCAGAGCGCGGACGCGGATGCCGTCGCCCGCGAGCTCGGCGAGAAGGCTGCCGACGTCGACGTGGTGCTCGACTATCTCTGGGGACCGCCGACCGAGCTCGCGCTCATGCCGCTGCTGCTCGCCCGCACCGACCGCAGCCGACTGCTCTCCTGGATCGAGATCGGCTCCGTGGCAGGCCCGGACATCGCGCTCCCCTCGGCAGCTCTACGGCAGGCGAACGTGCAGTTCCTCGGCAGCGGTCAGGGCTCGGTCTCTGCCGCGGGAATCCTAGAGTCCCTGCCGGAACTGGTCGACCTGATCGACCGGAACACGTTCGCGATCGAGACCGTGACCCTGCCGCTGCGGGATGTCGAGACCGCCTGGGCTGCAGAACCCAGGAACGCGAACGCCCGCGTCGTCATCGCACCGTAGCGAGGGAGGCCGCACTGAGGATCTCGGCCCCGGCGCGTTCGAGCGTCACCTCGTCGCGCAGCCCGATCGTCTCGAGCGCCAGCAGCCCGGCACCGACGATCGGTGGTGCCGACGTGGGCTGGATGACCGCGTGCGGAGCCCTCTCGGCGAGCCCGCGCCGAATCCCGCCGATGAGCCGTTCGTCGCCCGAGGCGATCACGCCGCCGCCCAGCACCACCGGCACGACGGCATTCTGCAGCTCGAGGCGTTCCAGCAGCACAGATGCCATGACGGCCGCCTCTGCGGCTTCGACGTCGACGACGTCGCCGGCCACGGCATCCCCTTGGCGCGCCGCCTCGAGGATCGTGTAGCTGAGGGTTCGCACCAGGCGGTCGTTGAGCCGACCGAAGTGCAGGCCGAGGCTGACCTCGCGCACGGTGTTCAGACCGAACACCGCGGGGACCATGAACTCGAGAATCGTCTTGGGCCCGCGGCCGTCTTCCGAGCGCGCCGCGTGCCACAGGGCATCGCTGCCGAGAGCGGAGCCACCACCGCGGTCGCCGGAGATGGTGCCGAGGGCGAGGAAGCGGGCCGTCTCGCCATCCTCGCGGACCGCCGCAGCATTGATCCCGGTGCCGATCACCACCGCTGCCGCGTTCGGGGATCCGGTTCCGGTGCGCAGCAGCGCGAACAGGTCGTTCTCCAAGACGGGGCTCCCCCGCAGCCAAGCCCGGTCGGCGATCGCGGCATCGAGGGCGGCGATCTCCTCCGGGGTGTCGAGCCCGGAGAGGTAGATGTTGGTCTGCACGAGCCCGTCGGCGCCGAGCTCCGCCAGGATCGGTTCGGCGAGCGAGTCGAGCTCCGCCACCGCGCGATCGAGGCCGATCGCCTGCGGGCTCGAGGTCGCGCCGCGACGGCGGGCGAGCATCCGTCCGTCCGTGGACAGCGCGATCACGTCGGTCTTGGTACCACCGCCGTCGATGGCGAGAACGTATTCGGTCATCGCGGCCTCGCTCATGGCAGCCGACACTACTGCGCCCACGCCAGGTGATGACGGTTCTCAGCGATCAGCAGATCGGTGAGCCGCTCGGCCTTGTCGTACTGGCCGACCAGGGGGTTGGCGAGCATCGCGCGCAGAACACGGTCGCGTCCGCCGTTGACGGCGGCATCCAGGGCCAGGCGCTCGTAGGCCGCTGCGTGGCTGATCAGACCGACCATGTCCTGTGGCAGCGGCTCGATCGGCTCGGCGGTGATCTTCGCCGAGGTCACCCGTGAGGGCACCTCGATCACGTGGTCGTCGGGCAGGAAGGGCATCGTGCCGTTGTTGCGAACGTTGAGCACCTGAACATCCCCGCGGTTCGCGGTAAGCGAGGCGATCACGTCGACCGCCGCGTCGGAATAGTATGCGCCGCCGCGGTGCTCGAGCTCCTCCGGCTTCGAGTCCACCGTCGGGTCGGCGTATTTCTTCAGCAGCGACTCCTCGAGCTTCAGCACCGACTGTGCCCGGGTGGGCTTGCCGATCTGATTGCGCAGCACCTCATCCGAGAAGTAGTAGTAGCGCACGTAGTACGACGGCACGGCCTGCTGCAGCGTGAGAAGGGAGGCCGGCATGTGGGTGTTCGCGGCGAGCTCGTCGAGGTGGTCGCGCAGCAGTTCGGGCAGCACCTCGCGCGGCCCGTCGGGGGTGGCGACGGTGACGCCGCGCTCCCAGGTGAGGTGGTTGAGCCCCACGTGTTGCAGGGAGATCGCGGTGTAGTCGACGTTCAGCAGCTTCGCGAAGTTGCGCTGGAAACCGATCGCTACGTTGCAGAGGCCGACGGCGCGATGTCCGGCCTCGAGCAGCGCCCGCGTGACGATGCCGACCGGGTTGGTGAAGTCGACGATCCAGGCGTCGGGCTTCGCGTGCCTGCGCACCAGCTCGGCGATGTCGAGCACCACCGGAACCGTGCGAAGCGCCTTGGCGAAGCCGCCGGGCCCGGTCGTCTCCTGCCCCAGGCAGCAGGCATCGTGCGGCCAGCTCTCGTCGCCGTGCCGCGCGTTCTGGCCGCCGATACGCAGCTGAAACAGCACGGCATCCGCGTCTGAAACACCGGCGATCACGTCACTGGTGGCATGGATGCGTCCCGGATGTCCGGCCCGGTCGAACATGCGCTGCGAGACCCCGGCGACCAGGGCCAGCCGCTCGGCGTCCGGATCAACCAGCCAGACCTCGTCGATGGGAAGCTCCTCGCGCAACCTCGAGAAGCCGTCGATGAGCTCCGGCGTGTAGGTGGAGCCGCCGCCGATGATGGTGATTTTCACCCTACCC
>JBEVGK010000222.1:0-8759 GCA_040511795.1 Lacisediminihabitans sp.
CGCCCTCCGCCCCCAGATGCACCGCCGACTGCGCAGCCAGCTCCCCGGCCAGCCGGACCCGGATCGCATCCAGGCCACGCTGCAACGTCCCCGCATCCGCCACCCACCGCAACAACACCTCAGCCGGCAGCCCGGCGACGCCGTCAGAGCACGCGCGCGACAGCTGCGCGAACAGAGTATCGAGGGAGGTTTCCATGCAGCGAGTTTCTCACCCACCACCGACATTCCGTGCAGCCCAAATACGCCATTTGATCAGCTGTTTATAACTTTTCTGGGAGGCGCCCTGTGGAGGAGAAGAGCTACCGCGTGATCCGCCGAAACGATGTCAGCAGGATGCCCGCCATCGCCACCACGTCCAGCCACGGGATCTCCGCGAACAGCAGCAGCACGAGCAGCCCCGTCCGCACCCCAACCGTGACGCCCTGCTTGCTCCCGGCGAATCCGTAGACGGTGGCAGCGGCGAGATACAGGACTGCCCCGACGAGCAGCCACGGGCCCGGGTTCTCTCCCGCGATGAACCAGGCGACGCGGACGGCTCCGGCCGCAAGGCCGGCGAGGATCGGCACCCACACACCTGGACGGATGGCGACGCCAGTGCCGAGAATACCGAGCGCCGCGCAGACTGCCACGGCCACGCCGAGCACCGCCGACAGCGGAGCGATGAGCGTGGTCGCAACTTCGGCGAGCGCCAGCGCGAAACCGATCAGACTCGACAGTGCCATGGGTGAGATGCGCATGCCCCAGTGAAGCATGTGCGCCGCGCCGCGACCCGACGCCATGCCCCGCATGCGGGATGATCGATCAATGGCAGATCACGGCGAAGACAAGGCACCCGGCTGGCTGGAGCGCCAGGTCTCCCGGGTACTGAAGAAGCAGGGCGACGTCATCGAGGCGACGGCCGAGCAGGCGGCAGCGCACGACGTGCTCAACATGCTCGAGGTGCTCGGCGTGGTGATGCTCGAGGTGGGCCAGGCCACCAATGATGTCGAGGAGTCGTTGCGGGCCATCGCCAAGGCCTACAAGCTGACGGATGCCCGCACCATCGTTCTTCCGACCGTCATCGTTCTGCAGTCAGAGCAGGCCGGCGGCGAGGTGAGGATCCAGTCCGCCCGCGTCGCCGGGGGTCGCCTCGACCAGGCCGGCGCCATCGAGGTGCTGACCGCGAAGGCCCTGCGAGCAGAGGTGACTCCGGCCGAGGCGATTGCGGAGGCACGCCGCATCCGTTCGGCCAGTCCTCGGTTCGGACCCTGGCTCACGTTGGTCGGCCACATCGTGCTCACCGTCGGGTTCGGGATGGTGATCAATCCGACGGCGCAGGCGATCCCGATCTACATCGGGCTGGGTGCGGGTGTCGGAGGGCTGGTGCTGCTCAGCCGCAAGATCCCTGGCCTCAGCGCGACGATTCCGGTGGTCGCCGCCTTCGCGGTCACCCTTGTGACGACCCTCGTTCTGGTGCACGTCGTCGGGGGCGAACCGCTGAAGATCATCGCCCCTCCCCTGGTCTCCTTCCTGCCGGGCACCACCCTCACGATCGCCGCCATCGAACTGACCAGCAATCAGGTGGTCGCCGGCGCGAGTCGCATCGTCTACGGCGTCGCCCAACTGCTGCTGCTCGTCTTCGGCGTCTACGCCGCATCGACCGTGGCGGGCACCATCCATGCCAGCGGTGTGCAGCCGACCCTCGGCCCGTGGGCGGGAATCGTGGGCGTGGCGCTCGTGGCGGTCGGCTTCACCCTGTTCATGTCGGCGCCGAGGGGCGCACTCCCGTGGATCTTCCTCAGCCTCGTGGTCTGTTACGGCGCGCAGGCGCTCGGCGTGCTCGCTCTGGGTCCTGCGCTGTCCGGCTTCTTCGGCGCGATCGTCGTCGCTCCGTTCGCACGCGTGGCGAGCAGATTCCGCACCTCTCCCCCCGCCGCCGTGATGAGCCTCGCCAGCTTCTGGCTGCTCGTGCCCGGAGCGCTCGGCTTCATCGGTCTCACCGGCGTGCTGCAGGGCGGAACCGGCGGTGTCACCGCCCTCACCACCGCCGGCATCTCGGTGCTGGCCATCGCCCTCGGCGCCATCGTCGGTGTCAGCCTGAGCCGCGACGGCGGACGTCTGCTCCGCCTGGCCCGGAGAAAATGATGGGCTACCTCTCGCCCGACAGCGCTGCGGCATTGGCGGCTCTGGCGAGCGCCGACGCGCCGCTCGAACGTCTGGCGGCCATCCGGACGGCGATCGCGGCCCTCGAGGCGGACCCTGCCACGCTCCAGGCGGTTCGGGATGCCCGGGCCGACGGTGCGGACTGGGGGACGGTCGCCGAGGCTGCCGGGCTCGGCACCGCGGCGGCGAAGTGGCGCTGGCAGGGAACGGATGCGGAGATCGCCGCGCGCGCCGAGGCCGGACGGAAGCGCTCGGCACGACCGAGCAGCGTGCCGACCGACCTGCCGGGGATGTCTGTCGCCGATGCTGCGCGCAGCCTCGGGGTCAGCGCGCAGGCCATCTATCTTCGGGTGTCCCGCGGCCAGCTCCGCGCCGAGACCGTCGAACTCCCCGACGGACGCCGGTACAAGCGGGTATTCCCGAACGACTGACGTGCGGCGGGTTATCCACAGCTGACCAGCACGGCCGTTATCCACAGATCGCGCTCGGGTGCCCCGCAACCTCATCAAGGTTTCTAGTGTCGTGAACCGGCGCCGGACATCCGTGCGCATTCGTCGAGGGGAGCCGTTCCGATGTCAGTGCACAGCCCGTCAGCCCATCGCCACCCGCGGCGCTCGCGCGTTGCGCTCTGGCTCGGCACCATCGTTCTCGTCGCGGGCGGAATGCTCGCCGGCGTCACCGCGCTTCCGTTGTCTGCCCATGCCGCGACGCTGGGCCCCGGCTACGAGTGGGAGGGGCGGTCGCCCGTCTGGCATCTGGGCGGTTATCTCGACCCCGACGGCTCCGTGAGCTACTGCATCGACCCGGGCAGGCCGAGCCCACTCGACAAGCCGACCACCGACTCCGGGGTGGTCGGGCAGGTGAACGGCCTGAGCGAGACCACGATGATCCAGCTGAACTCGCTCCTCGCCCGGCACGGGAACACCACGGACGACACGACCGCCGCCGCCGTGGCCATGGCGGTGTGGAGCATCGCGAGCAACCCCGGATATCAGGCGGAGGGCGGCGACGCGTTCGTGCTGCAACGGGCACCCGAGGCGCTGCGTCCGGCGATCCAGGCCCTCGCCGATCGATTTCGCGCCGAGGCCGCCGCCTACGTGCCACCGGTGGGCTCGGCAACGCTCACGCTGACAATCGACGCGACCAGCGATTTCACCGGCTATCTCGATGTCGCCACCACTCCCGCAGACGCGACCGGCACCGTCACGCTCAGCAATGGCGTGTTCGCCGACACCGGCAGCGCCACGCGCGCGGGCGTCACAGGCGGATCCCACCTCGCGGTGAAGGCCATCCCGCCGGCGAACGGCGCCCCGTACCGCATCAGCGCCAGCAGCGAAGACTTCACCGCACCGGGTGGCCCCGCAGGCACGGTGCATCTCTACACGACGCCCGGCGCACAGACGTTGACCGCGTCCGGGGCGATGCGCTCCCTCGTGTTCTCTGCAACGGCAACGGATGTCCGCGACCGCCTGGTGCCGCCCCCTCCCGCGCCACCCGCCCCCGCGCCGCCGGCTCCCGCTCCGACCTCGCCGCCCCCGGCCGCGGTCCACCGTCTCCCGATCGTGAGCGGTTGAGCCGTGGTGATCTCGCGAGCGGCGCTCGTGGTCGTGCTGGTCGCTGCAGGGTCCACGGTGGCGCTGCCGACGGCCGCGGTCGCCCTGGTGCGGCACGCCCCGCCGGTGGCGGCACCGGCGGAGGTCACGCGGGTGCAGGGCACGCCGTCGTCGACAACGCCTACTGCTGCGGCGACTCCAGCAATCGCCGCGCCGTCTCCGGCCGCGCCGTCCCCGTCCCCGGCCGCACCGGTCGACCTCGCCGCGCTTCCGGAGGCCCGGTACGACGCGGTCATCCCCGGCCTGCTCGGGTACTCCTCGCCGCTGATTCCGGACCTCTCTCGAGTCGCATACTCGTTGCGGGCCGACGCCCCGCTCTCGGCCGAACCGGGAGCACCCCCGATTGCCCGGTTCGCGGCAACGAACTTCCTCGGTGAGCCGACGGTCGTGGTGCGGGTCGCCCTGCAGGGGAGGTGGGCGCTGGTGCTCACCCCGGCGCGATCGGCGCTGCCGTCGCAGAGCGGCGGGGCGGCCCCGGCGCAGACCGCCGGCTGGATCCCGGTCGAGGCGCTCGTCCATCCGGTCACGCTCCGCCAGCACATCGTCATCTCCCTGTCGCGGCAGGAGCTGGCGATCGTGGCTGGCGACACGGTGGAGCAGAGTTTTGCGGTGGGCGTCGGGACGACATCCACGCCGACCCCGCAGGGCGTCACCGGATACCTGCAGGCCCGCTACCTCGATCCCGCGCAGCATCAGGATCGCTACCCGGTACAGCTCAGCTCACTCCATTCCGCCGCGGCCGACGAGCCCTTCGGCGGCACCGACGGCGGGCTGATCGGCGTCCACTACGAGCGCACCGCCACCGGTACCGTGTCCCACGGCTGCGTGCGGCTGAGCGCCGAGGCGGTTCGGGCGGTCGATTCCCTGCCGCTTGGCACCCCGATCACCATCACGGGATGACCCGCCGATGGAGTGCACGCTCAGCCTCACGCCGATCATCGTCGTACGCTGGATCAATGCCTCAGAACCCTCACCAGCCCCGCGGCCGGGCGAGCCTCGAGGTGCTGCGTGCCGAGGCGCACGAAGAACTCGACACGGTGATCCACGAGCGTCTGCTGTCGGGCGAGGATCCCTGGGCCTTCATGGAGGAGCTGCCGACCGTCGACGAGATGGTCGTCTATCTGCTGCGCGCCGACGCGATCAACGCCAACGACGGGGTGCGCCCGTCACCGGCCCGCGACTATCGCGTGCTGCGGCAGATCGCGCTCGAGCACCCGGCACTCACCCCGACGGTCTGGCGGCTGATCGGCGAGCACGGGGTGAGCGCACCGCATCCACTCCGCACCCCGCAGTAGCCTCCACACCCCGCAGTAACCCGCCCGTGCCCTGCTGTCGCACCCCCGTGGGACGATAGACGAATGTCGCCCGAGGTCGCTCCGCTGGTGGACGTCGTCGACATCTCCCGCCTCGTCGGCCGCACCTCGTTTCAGCGCGGGCAGAGCTATTCCCGCGGTGGCGCCGTCGACGAGATCAGCTGGGATCCGGAGAGTCGACGCCTCTCCGGCCTCGTCCGCGGGAGTGGCGCCCAGCACTACCGCGTGCGGGTGTCCCTCGCCGAGACCGGTGGCGACTTCGCCTCGCCGAGCAGCAGCG
Organism: Lacisediminihabitans sp.; assembly: GCA_040511795.1. Classification (GTDB taxonomy): domain Bacteria; phylum Actinomycetota; class Actinomycetes; order Actinomycetales; family Microbacteriaceae; genus Lacisediminihabitans. Next base: position 5,349 of record JBEVGK010000222.1, read on the forward strand.
CATGCGGTTGCCCCATGGCCTTCGACTGCAAGCACGTCGCCGCGCTGATCCTGGCGAACAACGCGGCCGTGATGCGTGAGCGCGGTGGCGTGGGCGACCTGCGCAAACGTACCGGCGAGACAATCGAGCCGTCCGACGACCATGCTGCAGGGCCGGAGAACGCTGTGCCCGAGTGGAAGACGGCGATCTCGGCGCTCGCCGGCACGGACGGCGCCACCGGCGCCCGCACGACAGAGCTCGGCCTGCTGCTGGAGTTGCGAGAACTCATCCCCCGGTCGCGAAACCGTTGGAACGGACCGGTGGCCCGTACCGCGACGGCTGCCGAGAGCGACGCAGTGCCCGGGCCGTATCGCCTGGCTGTGCGACCGGTCATCCGCAGCACCACCGGCAACTGGGTGCGGGCGAATATCACCTGGAACACCCTCGCCTATCAGGTGAACCGCCTCGAGCTGAACGGGCAGACCCTGCGCTGGTTCGCCCAGTTCGCCGCACTCCATCGCTCGACCCGCGAGACCTACACGACCCAGGAGCCCGACTGGCTCTACCTCGACGACTTCCAGAGCCCGCTGCTCTGGCGGCTGATCGCCGATGCCACGACCCTGGGCATCCCGTTGCTCACCGGAAAGAAGGAGACGGCGGTCGAGGTCGGCGGCGGCGCGACCCTCGGCATGGACGCGCGGACGGATGCCGACGGCGGCCTGCGTCTGAGCTCGGCGATCACGATCGACGGCCGTGAGCATCCGATCTCCACGGTCGGCGGGATCGGCGACCACGGCGTCTACGTCTGGCAGCTCGAGCCGCGAGTCGCGTTCACTCTCGCCCCCACCGCCGAGCGGATCACCGATCGTCAGCGCGCACTGCTCGATCGCGGAGACGATCTGGTGGTACCCGCCGCGGACGTGCCCGAGTTTCTGCGGGACTATTACCCGGCGCTCAGCCGGAGCATCGCCGTGAGCAGTTCCGACGGATCGGTGTCGCTGCCCGAGATCGCCCCCGCGGCACTGGTGCTCACGGTCAGCTTCGGTGCCGATTCCGGTTCCGCGACGAAGCTGAAGAAGCGGGCGGAGAGCGCCGACCACGAACCCTCCCAGGTGCTGCGGATCGACTGGTCCTGGCGCTACGGCGACCTCGATCTGCCCTTCGCATCTACCGACTCCGCGAGCGACCTGGAGGTGCGCGATGCCGCAGAGGAGGCGGCGATCCTCGACCGTGTCCATCGCCTGTTCCCGGTGCGACCGGCGCGGCTCGCGGGACTGGAGGCGGCGGAGTTCGCCGACCGCATCCTTCCCCGTCTCGAGGAGCTCGACGGCCTGATCGTCGAGACCACCGGGGAAAGGCCCGACTACAGCGAGCTCACCGAGACCCCGACGCTCGTGCTGAAGACCGTCGAGACCGAGCACCGAGACTGGTTCGACCTCGGGGTGTACGTCACCGTGCAAGGCCGCGACGTTCCCTTCACGAAGCTGTTCACCGCCCTGGTGAAGGGCAAGAAGAAGCTGCTGCTGGTCGACAATTCGTATCTGTCACTCGAACAACCGGTGTTCGACGAGCTCCGCCGATTGATCGACGAGGCCGGTGAACTCGACGAATGGGAGACCGGCCCTCGGATCAGCCGCTACCAGGCCAGTCTCTGGGCCGACTTCGAAGACCTCGCCGACGAGACCGAGCAGGCCACGTCCTGGCGGGAGAGCGCCGCCGGGCTGCTCCGTGCCGAGTCGGTCGGTCACACTCCCCTGCCCGCGGGTGTCGACGCGACCCTGCGGCCGTACCAGCAGGACGGCTTCGACTGGCTCGCCTTCCTCTGGCGGCAGCGCCTCGGCGGCATCCTCGCCGACGACATGGGGCTTGGCAAGACGCTGCAGACGCTCTCGCTGCTGGCCTATGCGCGCGACGAGAGCGCGGGCCTCGCGCCCTTCCTCGTGGTCGCCCCGACCTCCGTGGTGTCCACCTGGCAGGCCGAGGCGGCCCGGTTCACCCCGCAGCTCGTGGTGCGCGCCGTCACGGAGACGCAGGCCAAGTCCCGCACGACGGTGGCCGACCTCGCCGCCGGTGCGGACATCCTGATCACCTCCTACGCGCTGTTCCGCCTGGATTTTCCTGCATACAGCGGACTGGACTGGGCGGGGCTGATCCTCGACGAGGCGCAGTTCGTGAAGAATCACGCCTCGAAGGCGCACCAGTGCGCGGTCGACCTGAAGACACCGTTCAAGCTCGCCATCACCGGAACGCCGATGGAGAACAGCCTGCTCGACCTGTGGTCACTGCTGCAGATCGTGGCGCCCGGGCTGTTCGCGTCCTCGCGCCGATTCACCGAGGAGTACGTGCGGCCGATCGCGGCCGGGGCGGGTCCCGAGTTGCTGGCGAAACTGCGGCGCCGCATCCGTCCGCTGATGATGCGCCGCACGAAGGAACTGGTGGCGCCCGAGCTGCCCGCAAAGCAGGAACAGGTGCTCGAGGTCGAGCTGGCGCCACGGCATCGCGCGCTCTACGACACGTTCCTGCAGAAGGAGCGACAGAAGCTGCTCGGACTGATCGAGGACCTCGATCGCAACCGCTTCATCGTGTTCCGCTCGCTGACGCTGCTGCGCATGCTCAGCCTCGACGCCTCGCTGGTCGACGAGCAGTATGCAAGCATCCCGTCGTCGAAGCTCGACGTGCTGTTCGACCAGCTCGATGATGTGATCGCCGAGGGGCATCGCGCACTCGTCTTCAGCCAGTTCACGTCGTTTCTCGGCAAGGCGGCGGAGCGCATGGCCGCGGCCGGCATCGCCTACGAATACCTCGACGGGTCGACGCGCAGACGAGCGGATGTCATCCAGGCTTTCCGCGACGGCGACGCGCCGGTCTTCCTGATCAGCCTCAAGGCCGGGGGGTTCGGGCTCACCCTGACCGAGGCCGACTACGTCTTTCTCCTCGACCCGTGGTGGAATCCGGCCGCCGAGAGCCAGGCGATCGACCGCACCCATCGCATCGGGCAGACACGGTCTGTCAACGTCTATCGCATGGTCGCGAGCAACACCATCGAGGAGAAGGTGATGGCGCTCAAGGCGAAGAAGGCGAAGCTGTTCGACGCGGTGATGGACGACGAGGCCCTGTTCGGGTCGGCTCTGACCGCAGACGACATCCGCGGGCTCCTCGAGTGATCAGCTGGAGTGATCAGCTCGAGTGATCAAGCGGGGCTGAAGAATGCGGCCAGTGCTCTGCTGAGCGCGTGCGGGTCGTCGACCCCGCACAGCTCCCGCGCGGAGTGCATGCTGAGCAGCGGAATGCCGATGTCCACCGTGCGAATCCCCAATCGAGTGGCCGTGATCGGCCCGATCGTCGACCCGCAGGGCACCGCGTTGTTCGAGACGAACTCCTGGTAGGCGACGCCGGCTCGCGCGCAGGCGGCCGCCCACTCGGCCGCGCCGC
>JBEVGK010000223.1:0-6894 GCA_040511795.1 Lacisediminihabitans sp.
GGTGAAGATCATCGCCGAGGTCAAGCGGGCAAGCCCCTCGCGCGGTCCGCTCGCCGAGATCGCCGATCCGGCCGCCCTGGCTCTCGCCTATGAGCTCGGCGGCGCCGGCGCAATCAGCGTGCTCACCGAACAGCGCAAGTTCGGCGGTTCGCTCGCCGACCTCGAGGCGGTGCGCGCCGCCGTCTCGATCCCGGTGCTGCGCAAGGACTTCATCGGCGAGCCCTATCAGGTGTTCGAGGCACGCGCCGCGGGCGCAGACCTCGTGCTGCTCATCGTCGCCGCCCTCGATCAGGCTCGCCTCGCCTCCCTGCACGAGCTGATCGGCGAGCTCGGAATGACCGCGCTGGTCGAGACGCACAGTGCGGACGAGGTGGCCAGGGCCGTCGACATCGGCGCCGGTCTCATCGGCGTCAACGCCCGCAACCTCAGCACCTTCGAGCTGGATCCCGATCTGTTCGGAGCGCTTGCCGACAGCATCCCCGCCGGCGTGATCCGCGTCGCGGAGTCCGCGGTGAAAGACTCCACCGATGTCGCGCACTACCGGGCGGCCGGCGCCGACGTGGTGCTGGTCGGCGAGGCGCTGGTGACGGACGGCCATCCCGCACAGACTCTCGCGGAGTTCCTGGCCGTCTGAATTCGTTGTCTGCCGACGCGGGTACGCTTCACGTCGGCCCGAGAGGAACACAATGACCACACTGCGCGACAACGTCGGCCCCTTCTTCGGCGAGTACGGCGGCCGCTTCATGCCCGAGTCGCTGATCAAGGCGATCGACGAGCTCGCGGCCGCCTACGAGGAGACGAAGACCGACCCGCTGTTCCAGGCGGAGCTCGCCGAGCTTCACCGGACGTACACCGGTCGGCCGTCGATCATCACCGAGGTGCCGCGCTTCGCCGAGCATGCCGGTGGGGCGCGCATCATCCTCAAGCGCGAAGACCTCAACCACACCGGCTCGCACAAGATCAACAACGTGCTCGGCCAGGCGCTGCTCACCCGCAAGATCGGAAAGAAGCGGGTGATCGCCGAGACCGGCGCCGGTCAGCACGGCGTCGCCACCGCCACCGCCGCCGCTCTGTTCGGCCTGGAATGCACCATCTACATGGGCGAGGTCGACACGCAGCGTCAGGCGCTCAACGTCGCCCGGATGCGGCTGCTGGGTGCCGAGGTCGTCTCGGTGACCACCGGATCCCGCACACTCAAGGACGCCATCAACGAGGCCTACCGCGAGTGGGTGACGTCGGTGGAGACCACCAACTACGTCTTCGGTACAGCGGCGGGCCCGCATCCGTTCCCCGCGATGGTGCGCGACTTCCAGAAGATCATCGGGGAGGAGGCGCGCCAGCAGGTGCTCGACCTCACCGGCAGGCTTCCGGATGCCGTGGCCGCCTGTGTGGGCGGCGGATCGAACGCGATCGGCATCTTCCATGCCTTCCTCGACGACCCGAGCGTGAAGCTCTACGGCTACGAAGCGGCCGGCGACGGGGTCGACACCGACCGCAACGCGGCGTCGATCGAGCGCGGCCGCCCCGGCATCCTGCACGGCGCCCGCAGCTACCTGCTGCAGGACGAGGACGGCCAGACCATCGAGTCGCACTCGATCTCGGCAGGACTCGACTACCCGGGCGTCGGCCCCGAGCACGCGTACCTCAACGACATCGGGCGGGCCAGCTACCTGCCGGCCACGGACACCGAGGCGATGGAGGCACTGCGGTTGCTCAGCCGCACCGAGGGGATCATTCCCGCGATCGAGTCGGCGCACGCCCTCGCCGGTGCGCTGAAGCTCGGCCGCGAGCTGGGACCGGACGCGATCATCCTGGTCAATCTCAGCGGTCGCGGCGACAAGGACGTACAGACGGCGGGCGCCTGGTTCGACCTGTTCGACGAGGGGGCACGCCAAGAATGAGCACAGTATCCGACACCATCGCGGCACGCCGCGACGCCGGGTCCGGCGCACTCATCGGCTATCTTCCGGTCGGCTTCCCCGACCTCGCCACCAGCATCGACGCGGCCGTCGCGCTGGTGGAGAACGGTGTCGACATCCTCGAGCTCGGCCTGCCCTACTCCGATCCGGTGATGGACGGCCTGGTCATCCAGGAGGCGACCCAGACGGCGCTGAAGGCCGGATTCCGCACCCGCGACGTGTTCGCCGCGGTGGAGGGCATCCGCTCCCGGGTGGATGCGCCCGTGCTGGTCATGACCTACTGGAACCCGGTGCTGCAGTACGGCGTCGATCGTTTCGCCGACGACCTGACGAGTGCAGGAGGCGCGGGTCTCATCACGCCCGACATCACCCCCGACTCCGCGAGCGACTGGCTCGCGACCAGCGATCGCACCGGCCTCGACCGCGTGTTCCTGGCCGCCCCCTCCTCGACGGATGCCCGGCTCGCCGACACCGTCGCTGCGAGTCGCGGCTTCGTCTACGCCGTCTCCACGATGGGCATCACCGGCGCGCGGCAGGACGTGGATGCCGCCGCACGCACGCTGGTGGCGCGCCTCAAGGCGGATGGCGCAGAAAATGCGTGCGTCGGCATCGGCATCTCCACCGGTGAGCAGGTCGCCCAGGTGATCGAGTACGCCGACGGCGCGATCGTGGGTTCCGCCCTGGTCAAGGCCCTCGCCGACGGGGGAGTCGCTGGCGTCGCCGCGGCCGCATCCCGGCTGAGTCGCGGGTTGTACGCTTAGCTAGTTCCTCGGTGGCTCTAGCCGCCGAGCTCCCCGCGTGTCACGCACTCCGCACGAAAGGCAACCAGCCCCTTGGTCCTCCCCGCAAGCATTCCCAGCCCCACCGACGACTGGCAGGTTTTCAACCTGGGGCAGTGGTTCCGTGACATCGGTTGGACCTCGTTCGGCCTCAACATCGACCTCCGTGCCTCCACCGGGTTCATCATCCTCGGGATCATCGTGGCCCTGGTGGTCACCTCGCGTCGGCTCACGACGCGCGGCGCCGAGCCGGGCATCGTGGTGGATGTCGCGATCTGGGCGATTCCGCTCGGCATCGTCTTCGGCCGCCTCGCCTATGTCGCGCTGAACCCCGGCGAGTTCTTCAGTGCCGGGAGCAGGGCGTGGAGCTGGGCCTTCGTCTGGGAGGGCGGCGTCTCGATCTGGGGCGTGCTGCTCGGCGGCGTGATCGGTGTGCTCATCGGCGGCAGGGTGACCGGTCTGCGGGCCTCGACCTTCCTCGATCTGGCGGTGCCCGGCATCCTGATCGGCACCGTCGGCGAACGGATCGGCGACTGGTTCGAGCACGAGTACTTCGGCACCCCCACCGCCGCGCCCTGGGGTTTGCAGATCCCCTCCGACGCCCCGGGCTTGCCGATCGGCCTATCGGCTTCGACGCTGTTCCAGCCCACATTCCTCTACGAGATCCTCTGGGCGCTGGGCGGCATCGCGCTGCTTCTCGGAGTCTCCAAGAAGTTCGAGTTGCAGTGGGGCAAGACCTTCGCCCTGTACCTGATCTGGTACGGCCTCGGCCGCAGCTGGTTCGAGTCGCTGCGCATCGACCCGAGCCTCTACCTCGCCGGCATCCGGGTGAACGTCTGGATCGGGTGGGTCGTCGCGATCCTCGGCATCATCGTGTTCATCGTCGCCTCCCGTCGCCACACCGGAACCGAGCTGAGCGTGTATGTGCCCGGCCGCGAGTGGATTCCCGCCGCTGAGGTACACTCTGAAGACACCTATTCGGACACCGACGATGACTCCGAGTCTTCGGCAGGCAATGGCGCCACGGTCGACACCACAGACACCGAATCGGTCAAGGCCACACGGTCCGTCACAAGCGGGGCTGGCACGAAGTAACGGATAGCCGGTTTTCTCGGTCCGTCGCTTGATCCCCGGGCCGCAGCAGTCCCACACGCTCCCAAAGTCTCGTGAGGACGGTAACTCCATGGCTCTCACGCCACCCTTTTCCCGGTTCGGTACCGTACCCGCGGCCACCGGGCTCTACGACCCTGCGCGGGAGAAGGACGCCTGTGGGCTGGCCATGGTCGCCACGCTGCGCGGCACCGCCGGACACGACATCATCGACGCCGCCCTCGGTGCGCTGCGGAATCTCGAACACCGCGGGGCCATCGGCTCCGACGCGGGAACCGGCGACGGGGCGGGCATCGTCACCCAGATCCCGGATGAATTCCTGCGAGCCGTCGCCGGGGTAGCGCTTCCCGAGGTGGGTCAGTACGTGGTCGGCACCGCCTTCCTGCCCGTCGACCGGGCGGAGCGCGAGGCGATCAAGGCCGGAATCGAAGCTCTGGCCGCGCAGGAGCAGCTCACTGTCCTCGGCTGGCGCGAGGTGCCGGTGCGTCCGGAGGGGCTCGGCAACCTGGCCCGCGAGGCGATGCCGGCCTTCGAGCAGCTCTTCCTCAGCTCTGCCCTGTCAACCGAGGAATCGCCCGTCGCCGGGATCGCCCTCGATCGGCAGTCCTTCCGCCTGCGCAAGCGCGCGGAGCGCGAGCTCGAGGTGTACTTCCCGTCGCTGAGCAGTCGCACACTGGTCTACAAGGGAATGGTGACGACGCTCCAGCTGGAGCCGTTCTACCCGGATCTCTCCGACGAGCGCTTCGCCTCGAAGCTTGCCCTGGTGCACTCTCGCTACTCGACCAACACCTTCCCCTCCTGGCCACTGGCGCAGCCGTTCCGCATGATCGCCCACAACGGCGAGATCAACACCGTGCAGGGCAACCGCAACTGGATGCGCGCGCGCCAGTCGCAGCTCGAGTCGGCGGTGCTCGGCGACCTGTCGCCGCTGTTCCCCATCGTGACCCCCGGTGCGAGCGACTCCGCCTCCTTCGACGAGGTCGTGGAGCTGCTCAACCTCGGCGGCCGATCACTGCCGCACGCCATGATGATGATGGTGCCGGAGGCCTACGAGAACCAGCCAGACCTCGAGCAGGCCCGGCGCGACTTCTACGAGTACCACTCGATGATGATGGAGCCGTGGGACGGCCCGGCCGCTCTCGTCTTCACCGACGGCACCCTCGTCGGGGCGACCCTCGACCGCAACGGACTGCGTCCCGGTCGCTACCTGGTCACCGACGACGGGCTCGTCGTGCTCGCCAGCGAGATCGGCGTGTTGCAGATCGACCCCGCCCGGGTGGTGCGCAAGGGGCGGCTGCGCCCCGGCAAGATGTTCCTGGTCGACACCGAGGCCGGACGCATCGTCGAAGACGAGGAGATCAAGAGCGAGCTCGCCGACTCCGAGCCGTGGGGCGAGTGGCTCGCCGGCAGCCGCATCAACCTCAAAGACCTGCCGGATCGTGAGCACATCGTGCACACCCCGGCCTCGGTCACCCGGCGCCAGCGCACCTTCGGCTACACCGAGGAAGAGGTGCGCATCCTGGTCAAGCCGATGGCGGAGAAGGGTGCGGAGCCGCTGGGTGCCATGGGTTCCGACACTCCCATCGCCGTGCTCAGCGACCGTCCGCGACTGCTGTTCGACTACTTCACCCAGGCCTTCGCGCAGGTGACCAATCCGCCGCTGGACAGCATCCGCGAAGAGGTCGTCACCTCGCTCAAACTCGGCCTCGGACCGGAGCGCAACCTGCTCGACGCGACGCCGGAGCATGCGCGCCAGGTCATCCTGGACTTCCCGGTGATCGACAACGACGAGCTCGCCAAGATCCAGCACATCGCTCCCAAGGGCAGTCGGCTGAGCTTCCAGCCCACCCACACCATCAAGGGGCTGTACCGCGTCGACCAGGGCCCGAAGGCGATGGAGCAGCGGATCGCCGCCATGTGCGAGGAGGCGGATCGCGCGATCGAGGAGGGGGCCTTGTTCCTGGTGCTCTCCGACCGCGACTCCACCAAGGAGATGGCGCCGGTGCCCTCGCTGCTGATGCTGGCCGCGGTGCACCACCACCTCATCCGCAAAGAGAACCGGATGAAGGTCGGTCTGATCGTCGAGGCCGGGGACGTGCGCGAGGTGCACCACGTCGCGCTGCTCGTCGGCTACGGCGCTTCTGCCATCAACCCGTACCTGGCGATGGAGTCGGCCGAGGAGCTTGTTCGCAGCGGACTGCTCCAGGGCGTCAGCGCCGAGAAGGCGGTCAAGAACCTGATCAAGGCGCTCGGCAAGGGCGTGCTGAAGATCATGTCCAAGATGGGAATCTCCGTCGTCGGCTCCTACGCCGGCGCCCAGGCCTTCGAGGCCGTCGGTCTCGACCAGGCCTTCGTCGACCAGTACTTCACCGGAACCTCCAGCCTGCTCGGCGGCGTCGGCATCGACGTCATCGCGGCGGAGAGCGCGGCCCGGCACAGTGCTGCCTACCCCGAGGACGGCGCGGTCAGCGCCCACGAGCGTCTGGCGACCGGCGGCGAGTATCAGTGGCGTCGCGAGGGCCCGCCGCACCTGTTCAACCCCGACACGGTGTTCCGGCTGCAGCACGCGACCCGGTCGCGGCGCTACGACATCTTCCGCGAGTACACCAAGCTCGTCGACGACCAGTCGCAGTCGCTGATGACCATGCGCGGCCTGTTCGACTTCAAGAAGGGTCTGCGCCCGCCGGTGCCGATCGACGAGGTCGAGTCCGTGGCATCCATCGTCACCCGCTTCTCGACCGGAGCCATGAGCTACGGCTCGATCAGCGTCGAGGCCCACGAGACCCTCGCGATCGCGATGAACAGCATCGGCGGCAAGAGCAACACCGGCGAGGGCGGGGAAGACACCGCACGCCTGCTCGACCCGCGTCGGCGCAGCTCGATCAAGCAGGTGGCGTCCGGCCGGTTCGGCGTCACCAGCATGTACCTCACCCACGCCGACGACATCCAGATCAAGATGGCGCAGGGTGCGAAGCCGGGCGAGGGCGGCCAGCTACCGCCGGGCAAGGTCTATCCGTGGATCGCGCGCACCCGTCACGCCACCGCCGGCGTCGGACTGATCAGCCCGCCGCCGCACCACGACATCT
>JBEVGK010000224.1:0-4829 GCA_040511795.1 Lacisediminihabitans sp.
GCCGCGACGAGTTCACGGTGGCATCCCCGCGGCATCCGATGCGGGTCGGAGTGACGCTGGCCGCGACCGCCGACGGCACCCTCACCGCGATCGCCGTCGACGAGCTCATGGACACCGGTGCCTACGGCAATCACGGGATCGGCGTGATGTTCCACAGCGTGCACGAGTCGATCGGCGTGTATCGCTGCGCGAACAGACGGGTGGATGCCGAATCGGTCTACACGAACAACCTGCCGTCGGGTGCCTTCCGCGGCTACGGCCTCGGCCAGGTGATCTACGCGGTCGAGTCTGCGATGGACGAACTCGCCCGCGAGCTCGGCATGTCGCCGTTCGAGTTGCGCCGCAAGAATGTGGTGGTGCCGGGCGACACGATGGTCGTGGTCGATCCCGACGAGAAGACCGACCTCGATATGTACTCCTACGGTCTCGACCAGTGCCTCGACCTGGTGGAGGCGGCGCTGTCCGGCCCGTCGCCGAGCTCAGGGACCGGCTCGGTCCCTGAGCCTGTCGAAGGGCGCTGGCGGTACGGCACCGGGATGGCACTGGCCATGATCGCGAGCATCCCCCCACGCGGGCACTTCGCCGACACCTCGATCACGCTGCTCGAGACCGGCGACTACGAGTTGCGCGTCGGCACGGCCGAGTTCGGCAACGGGACGACGACCGTGCACGGGCAACTCGTGGCGACGGAACTCAACACGACGGTCGACCGCATCCAGATCAGGCAGTCCGACACGGACGTCGCCCGCTACGACACCGGCGCCTTCGGGTCGGCCGGGGTGGTGGTGGCCGGCAAAGCTCTGCTGGCGGCGGCGGCGAAGCTCCGGCAACGCATGCTCGCACGGGCATATGAGCTGACCGGGGAGCGCGGCGAGGTCGTCTCCGGTGGCGTTCGGGTGGCCTCGCGACTGGTTGCGGCATCCGAGCTGGGTCCGCTCAGCGCCGACGGCAGCCACGACGGCACACCGCGGTCGGTCGCCTTCAACGTGCACGGTTTCCGCGTGGCCGTCGACCCGGCGAGCGGTGAGGTGCGCATCCTGCAGTCGGTGCAGGCGGCGGATGCCGGGGTCGTCTTGAACCCGGAACAGCTGCGTGGGCAGATCGAGGGCGGCACCGCCCAGGCCATCGGCACGGCCCTGTACGAGGAGGTGCTGCTGGATGGCGCGGGAACGGTCACCACCACCGCGTTCCGCAACTATCACGTGCCGCAGTTCGCCGACATCCCGATCACCGAGGTGCTGTTCGCCGACACCGTCGACGAGACCGGGCCGCTCGGAGCCAAGTCGATGAGCGAGGCGCCGTACAACCCGGTCGCGCCGGCGCTCGCCAACGCGATTCGTGATGCCCTGGGCGTGCGGCCCTACGAGCTGCCGATGTCGCGCGATCGGCTGTGGCGGCTGGTGAACGGTTCCCGTTCCGCAGGGTGAGCAAGTGCTATTCGACCAGCGACGCGGCCCGGCGGTGGATCGGACCGGCGGTCGTCGCCAGCGGTAGCGCGGTGGCACCCGTGCGCACGGCGATGATCTCGGCGAGGATCGCGACGGCGGTCTCCTCGACCGTGCTCGCCCCGATGTCCAGCCCGATCGGCGACCGCAGTCGCGCGATCGCCTCCTCGGAAACCCCGCGCTCCCGCAGTGACGCGATGCGGCGGTCGTGGGTGGTGCGGGAGCCCATCGCGCCCACGAAGCCGGCCGGGGTGTCGAGGGCCAGGGCGATGAGTTCGGCGTCGAAGCGGGCGTCGTGACTGAGCACGCAGATCATGGTGCGCTCGTCGACCGGCTGTGCGGCCAGCCAGGTGGTCGGCCAGCTGACCACGACCTCCCCGCCGGGAAAGCGGGCGGCGGTGGCGAAGAGCGGACGAGGATCGCAGACCGTGATGCGATAGCCGAGCATCCGTGCCGCCTGGGTGAGAGCGGCGGAGAACTCCATCGCGCCGAAGACGATCAGGTGCGGTGCCGGCGTCGACACCTCGAAGAAGGCCTCGACGAGCTCGCCGTCGCAGTCGATCACGCCGAGACCGCTCTCGCCGATGGCGATGCGGGCGGCGAGCTCCGCGTCGATGCGAGTCCGGTGTTCCGCCCGGACGACGGAGAGGACGGATGCCGTGCCGGCCGCCCCGCCGGCCGTCGCCGCCCGCAGCTGGTCGGCCACGTCATCCGTCAGCAGTTGCACGTGCACACGGATCCGCCCACCGCAGGTGAGCCCCACGGAGAACGCCGTCTCGTCGCTGACGCCGTACTCGACGGTGCGGGCGATGCCGTCGTCGAGCACCTCCTCGCAGACGCCGACCACCGCACCCTCGACGCAGCCGCCGGCGATGCTGCCGACCACCTCCACGCCGTCGAAGGCCATCGACGTGCCGACGGTGCGCGGGGCGCTGCCGTCGATCGAGACCGCGGTGGCGACAGCCATCCTGCGGTGCACGGGTGCTGTCTCGCGGAGGGCAAGCAGCCGATCGGCGATCTCGAACATGTCGTCAGCCTGTCACGGGCGGGTTTCGGGGCTGTTACCGCAACCCGAGCATCGTCTCGGTGCGGTCCCAGAGCCCGGCGCACAGCGCGTCGTCGTAGGCCTGGCGATTGGCCTTCGCCACCCTGCGGTGCGCGAAGTACTGCCCCTGCGGCCAGTCGATGCCGGGGCGGGTGGAGGCGAGCCAGACCAGTGTGTCCGCGGCCTTCTCCGGGCTCGCGAGGAAACGACGGGCCCCCGCGCCGTAGAAGCGGCGGAGCTGGCTGGTGCTGCCCGCGGCGAAGTTCGTGGCGACGATGCCGGGGTGGAACGATGCCGAAGAGATTCCGCTGGCACGGCAGCGGCGATCAAGTTCGCGGGCGTACATGATGTCTTCGAGCTTGGCCGTGCCGTAGGCGCGCGAGGGCTTGTAGTCCTGGGAATTCTCGAGGTCGTCGAGGTCGACGCGGCCGAAGATGCGCCCGGCAGCACTGGCCGTCGCGATGACCGTCGCCTCGGACTCCACCAGCCGCTCGTGCAGGAGGCTGGTGAGCAGGAAGGGTGCCAGGTAGTTCACCTGGAAGGTGAGCTCGTGACCATCGACGGTCACGGTGCGGTCCCCCATCAGTCCGCCGGCGTTGTTCGCCAGCACGTCGATGCGCGGGTAGGCGGCGAGGAGCTTGTCGGCGAGGTCGCGCACGTCGTCGAGCTCGGCGAAGTCGGCGAGAAACCAGTTCGCCCCGATCTCCCGCGCGACGGCCTCGGTCTTCTGCGGCGATCGCCCCACGAGCACCACCCGCTCGCCCTGTTGCGTCAGCTGCCGGGCGGCTGCCGCACCGATGCCGTCACTTGCGCCCGTGATCACGATGGTCTTGCCCGGCATGTGTCTCCTTCGTCGATCCCCAGACTCGCACACCGAACCCACGACACACGCACCTGCTAGAACATCAGGATGCTCACCATCACCGGCGCCGACCACATCGTCATCGACGAATTCACCGAGACCAGCGGAGACCTGCACACCGCCGACGGCGTGGTGCTCGCCGCGGCGCCCGCCGAACGGGGCGAGCGGATCGATGCGAGCGGCTGCGTCGTCACCCCGGGACTCGTCAACGCCCACCACCACCTGCTGCAGAGCGCGTTCCGCACGCTTCCCGGCACGCGCGGCGTCATCATGGCGGAGTGGCTGCCCACGATGGCGGCGGCCTACACCCGGGTCGGGGTGGATGCCGAGCTGGCGCACGCCGCGGCATCCGTCGGTCTCGCCGAGGCCCTGCTGAGCGGCGTGACGACCGTCGCCGACCACCACCTCACCTGGCCCGCAGGTGCCGACAGCGTCGCGATCGCGACCGCGACGACGGATGCCGCCCGCACGCTGGGCGCCCGCCTCGCCTTCGTGCGCGGCTCGGCCCGCGACGACCCGCAGGAGGCCGCCGCCTCCGCCGCCGCCATCGTCGAGACCCTGCTGCCCGGCACTCTCGGCGGGGTGAGCGACGACGGGATGCTGCAGCTCGCCGTCGGCCCGGCCGGCGTGCACAGCGACAGCCGCGAGACCTTCGAGCTGCTCGGCGAGGTCGCCGCGACGTACGCACTGAAGCGGCGCACGCAGGCCAACGAGCAGGTGGATGTGGCCATCGCGCTGGAGAAGTACGGGAAGCGTCCGATCGACCTGCTCGAGGAGTGGGGCTGGCTGGAGACGGGAGTGACGCTCGCGCACCTGTGTGACGTGACGCGCGACGAGATCCGGCGGCTCGCGGCATCCGGCATCACCGCGACCCACGCCCCCGGCTGCGACCTACCGATGGGCTGGGGTATCGCGCCGGTCGCCGCGCTGCGCGAGGCCGGCATCATCGTGGGGCTCGGCACGAGCGGCGGTGGCAGCAACGATGCCGGACACCTGCTGGCGGATGCCCGGCTCGCGATGCAGGTCGCCCCTCTCGTCGGACCGCCGATCGCCGCCCGCCAGGTGCTGGCCATGGCGAGCGCGGGATCGGCGGCGGGGCTCGGACGCCCGGAACTCGGCCAGCTGCGCCCCGGAGCCGCCGCCGACCTGTGCGTCTGGGACGTCTCGGGGGTCGCGGATGCCGGGGTCGCCGATCCCGTCGCCGGCCTGCTCTGGGCTTCGCCGGGTCGCCGTCCAAAGCACGTCGTCGTGGGCGGGCGCGTGGTCGTGCGCGACTACGAGCTGGTCACCGCGGACGAGCGCGAGATCGTGGCCACCCTGAACGCGCGGCTCGGGCGCTCGCTGGTCGAGTAGCGCCCGACGAAAGAGGACGCGTATCGAGGCCACCGCGCCGGGGTTTCGATACGCGAACGCGCCAGAGCGTGTGCGCTACTCAACCAGCGAGCGGCTACAGCTCCAGCACGAGTCGCGGGCAGGC
>JBEVGK010000225.1:0-4997 GCA_040511795.1 Lacisediminihabitans sp.
GCCCGCTCATCCCCCGAGTTCGGTGAGGATCGACGGCCGACGGGGGTTCCAGCCCAGTTCGGAGCGCGCCTTGGATCCCGTCGCTCGCTGGTCGAGCAGCAGGGCTTCCGTGAAGCCGTTGCCGAGCACCGCCCGCGTCACCTCCAGGTCGCCCGGTGCGACCTCGCCGTGCGGACCGACGACGGCCTCGGCCAGCTGCCGGGTGGTGACGCTCTCGCCGTTCACGCCCAGATATCGCTCGCCGCGGGTCGCCTTCTGCAACGCCAGCACGTAGAGATCGGCCAGGTCATCGACGTGCACCGTCGTCCAGTGCTGGTCGCCGGACCCGATCAGGGTGAGCGCCCCGTCCTCGGTGCGCGGTGCACCCGAGATGACGTTCGGGATGCCCTTCCCGTAGCCATAGACGATGCCCGGCTCGATCAGACTCGCCGCGATGCCAGAGCCGAACAGGCGCTGCACCCGCGCCTCGCGCCAGGCGGTCAGCTCGGGCGCCGCGAGCGCCGTCTCCTCGGTGATGTCGTCACCGTCGCCGTAGACCCAGATGCCGCCGGTGTAGATGAACGGCTTGTCGGTTCCGGTGAAGGCGGCGATGGCGGAGTCGATCACCGCATCGTCGAATTCCGCGTCGGTGCCGTCACCCGGGGTCGCCAGGTGGATGAAGCCATCGCTCTGCTCCAGCTCGAGCGTCAGCCAGTCGGTGTCGGGCAGGATGTGCTCGATCGCGCGGGCCCCCGAGGCTGCGACCTTCTCGCCGGCGGCGTCATTGCGCACCACCGCGTCGACCTGGTAGCCGGCGGCGATCAATGCCCGCAGGACAGATGATCCGACGAAACCCGTGCCGCCGGTGAGGAGGATGCTCATGCTGTGCCCTTCGAAGTGGATGTCATGCTCAGCATTCGCCGGCCGGGCGCCGTGCGCAAGGTCTCGCATCGCGCGGAGTCTCCGACGATGATTGCGTCATGAGAGCGATCGTCTACACGCAGAACCTACCGGTGAGTGACCCGGACAGCCTGATCGACGTCGACCTGCCCCGCCCGGCACCGCGCGGCCGCGACCTGCTGATCGAGGTCATCGCCGTCTCGGTCAATCCGGTCGACGTCAAGCAGCGCGCCGCATCCCCCGCCCCGCACGGCGGTCGCGTCCTCGGCTACGACGGTGCCGGGATCGTGCGCGAGACCGGGTCGGATGTCGGCCTGTTCGAGGTGGGTGACGAGGTGTACTGGGCCGGGCAGATCAACCGACCGGGGTCGGATGCCCAGTTCCAGCTGGTGGATGAACGGATCGTCGGTCACAAGCCCCGCACCATCGATTTCGCCGACGCCGCCGCCCTGCCACTCACCACCATCACGGCGTGGGAGCTGCTGTTCGATCGGCTCAGGCTCACCGCCGACAGCACCGGTCACCTGCTCGTCGTCGGCGCGACCGGCGGGGTCGGCTCCATGGTCATCCAGCTGGCGCGAGCCCTCGCTCCCGAGGTGACGATCGTCGCCACCGCCTCCACCCCGGAGGGAGCGAACTGGGTGCTCGAGCTCGGCGCCGATCAGGTCGTCGACCACCGCCGAGGCTTGCTCGAACAGGTCGGCACGGTCGCCCCCGGCGGCATCGACTGGATCTTCTCCTCGCACACGGAAGGCCAGATCGATACCTACGCCTCGATTCTGCGACCGTTCGGGCAGATCGCCGCCATCGACGATCCGCCGACGCTCGACATCGTGCCGCTGAAGTCGAAGAGCATCGCCTTCCATTGGGAACTCATGTTCACCCGCCCGGTGCGCAAGACGCCCGACATGGTGGCGCAGCATGAGCTGCTCGACCAGGTCGCGACGCTGGTGGATGCCGGACGGATCGTCAGCACCGCGACCACCCATCTCACGCCGCTCGACGCCGAACGGCTCCGCGAAGCCCACGGCCTGGTGGAGACCGGCCGCATCATCGGAAAGGTGGTGCTGAGCGGATGGCCCGTGTGAGCCCCCTCGTCCCGGGCGCCGGCCAGGAGTCGGTCTGGGACTATCCCCGGCCGCCACGGGTGGAGACGACGACCGACCGCATCCGGATCCGCCTGGGCGGCGAACTCATCGTCGATACGACGGATGCCGTCCGGGTGCTCGAGACCAGTCATCCGCCGGTCTACTATCTGCCGCGCTCGGAGTTCCCGGAGGGCGCGCTGCTGCCCGCCGACGGCGCGAGCTTCTGCGAGTTCAAGGGCGGCGCGCGGTACCTGACGGTGCGGGGCGGTGGGACGGATGCTGTGCGCTCGGCCTGGTTCTACCCGTCGCCGAGCCCGGGGTACGAGCAGCTCGTGGGCCGGGTTGCGGTGTACCCGAGCGCGATGGACGAGTGCGAGCTGGCCGGCGAGCTGGTGACCCCGCAGGCGGGCGACTTCTACGGCGGCTGGATCACCTCCCGGGTGGTCGGCCCGTTCAAGGGCGAGCCCGGCACCCTGGGCTGGTAGACCGCGGTCAGCCGGTGCGAAAACGCGCGAAGGTCTCGGCCGAGCGGGCGAATGCGGCGGTTTCACGCTCACTGAGGTCGCTGAACGCATCCGCTGTGACCGTCACCCCACCCGACTTCTCGGCCCGCCGCCAGGTACCGACGATGCGGCCGCCGGCGACGATCATCGGCAGGAAGATTCCATTGCCGCCCGGCACGATCCGGGCGAAGTGCTCGTCGTCGAGCGGCAGCGATCGGTCGGTGTAGCCGAGCAGGTACTCATCGAACCCGGGGAGCGCGTGCACCGCAGACGATCGACGACGCCCGGCGGCCAGGTCGACCTCGCGCGCCGAGGCCCAATAGGTCTCGCCCCCGTGCTCGAGGGAGACGAGGTCGTCGCTCGCCAGTGCGAGCGCGGTGCGCGCCGCGGCGAGGGTGAGCTTCGACCACCAGGCGAAGTCGCGCAGCGTGGCTGGTCCGTGACCGGTGAAGTAGCGCAGCGCGAGCTCCCGCAGCGCCTCGTCACCGTCGAGGTCGCGGGAGTTCGGCACCCACTCGTCGAGCAGCACGAGCGCCTGCTGGGTGCCGCTCGACGGCCCCCAGCAGATGAGTCCGGTCTGCGCGAGGTACCAGATCACGTGATATCCGCGCTGGGCGGAGGGGTCGATGTCGATCGACCGCAGCAGAGCGAAGTAGTCGTCGCGGGCGAGCGCCCGACCGCCCTGCAGCGCGGAGATCGTCGCCTCGCCGGCACGGACGAGCGCCGCGGCGTCCAGGCCGAGCTGGCGTTGGCGGGTGGCGGAGCCGGAGAGGGTGCGTGGGGAGGTGACGCGGAGCACCCAGCGCAACTCCTCGGCCGGAACGAAGAACAGCGTGCCGCGGAACGGTGCTCCGCGCACGATCGCGCCGGAATCCAGCGCGGCGATGAGGTCGCTCAACCGGGAGCCGGGCGCGCGGCTGCCGAGTGCCCAGCCGCCCTGGATGAAGTCCTGCCCCTGCACCGCGAACAGCTGCCGGGCGACATCCACCACGCTCAGGTCCGCGATGCCGGGCCCCTCGATCCGCTGAGCCAGCAGCCGGAGGCGCAGAATCTCGGCCGCGCCGACCGTCACCGCCATCCGCTACCGTCCGAACGCCGGTCAGCCACCCGATGCGGCCGACGCCGAGGACTTCTTCGCGCTGTTCTTGTGTGGCAGCAGCGTGTTCGCCTCCTCCAGCGACATTCCGTTGGTCTCCGGGATGAAGCGCATCACGAACAGGAACGAGAGCAGCGCGAACAGCGCATACAGCCCGTAGGTGAGCACGAGCGAGACGGATGCGAGCGGCGGGAAGGTGATCGTGACCACGAAGTTCGCGATCCACTGCGCGGCGGCGGCCACGCCCAGAGCGCGGGCCCGGATGCGAGTGGGGAAGATCTCTCCCAGCAGCACCCAGACCACCGGCCCCCACGATGCCCCGAAGCTGATCACGAACACGTTGGCCGCGATGAGGGCGACGGGTCCCCATCCGCCGGGCAGCGAGGGTGCGCCCTTCACGATGTCGGCCTGGCTGAAGGCGATCGCCATCGCGGCCAGTGAGAGCGTCATGCCGGCGGAGCCGAACAGCAGGATCGGTCGGCGCCCCACCCGATCGACCAGCGCGATGGCGACGAAGGTGACCGCGATATTCGTGACGGAGGTGATCACCGAGATCGTGAAGGAATCCTTCTCCTGGAACCCGACCGATCGCCAGAGGGTGGTCGAGTAGTAGAAGATCACGTTGATGCCGACGAACTGTTGGAAGATCGACAGGATGATGCCGATCCAGACGATCGGCTTCAAACCGAAAGCCTTGCCGCGGAGCGCACCCTTTTGACTCGCCTGCTCATCTGCCGTGATGGCATCACGCATGTCGCGGATCGCCCGCTCGACGTCCTCCCCCGGCCAGATGCGGGCGAAGATCTTGCGAACCTCGTCCTCGCGATGCTTGAGCACGAGGAATCGGGGCGACTCCGGCAGCGCAATCGCGAGAAGCCCGTAGACGACGGCGGGGATCACCCCGGCGAGGAACATCCAGCGCCATGCCTCGAGGCCGAACCAGAAGTTCGCGTTCGCGGTTCCCGCGGCGTTCGCGAACAGGGTGTCCGACAGCAGCGCGGCGAAGATACCGATGGTGATGGCGAGTTGCTGAAGCGATCCGAGTCGCCCGCGCATCTGCTTCGGTGAGATCTCGGCGATGTAGGCGGGGGCGATCACCGAGGCGATGCCGATTCCCAGGCCGCCGATCACACGCCAGAGCACCAGATCCCACACTCCGAAGGCGAGGCCTGCGCCGATCGCGCTGGCGAGGAACAGAACGGAACCGATGATCATGGCGGGAATGCGACCCCAGTGGTCGGCGAGGCGACCGGCGAAGTATGCGCCGATCGCGCATCCGATCAGGGCACTCGCCACCGCGAGCCCGATCAGTGCCGGCTTGAGATCGAAATCCGACTCGATCGCATCGACGGCACCGTTGACCACCGAGGAGTCGAACCCGAAAAGGAAGCCTCCGACCGCCCCGGCCACCGCGAGCCCGATCACCTTGAC
>JBEVGK010000226.1:0-3001 GCA_040511795.1 Lacisediminihabitans sp.
CGCAGCCGCGCGATCTCGCGCAGCACCAACGCCGCGCTGGCCGCGTCGAGCTGCGCCGTCGGCTCATCGAGCAGCACGACGCGGGCACCCGCGTCGACCCGCGCGATCGCGCGCGCGAGTCCGAGTCGGCGCAGCTCGCCCGGGCTCATCAGAGCGGGCGGCAGGTCTGCGGTGTGTGCGATGCCAAGACGCTGCAGCAGCGATTCGTCACCCCCGTAGATCGCGAGTTCCTCGCGCACCGTGTCCCCGGTGGTGCGCGGATGCTGCGGCAGCCAGGCCACCCGCTCGGAGTCGAGTCCGTCGACCCGTCCGCCGACCAGAACCGACGCGCCGGCGCGGAGCCGCCCGGCCAGCACCGCGAGCACGGTGGACTTGCCGCTGCCGCTGCGCCCGTCGAGCAGGGTGATCGCCCCGCGACGGGCGGTGAAGGTGAGCCCGGCCACGGCATCCGTCTGTCGGTCGGCGAAGCGCACGGTGAGGTCGGTCACCCTCAGGTCGCCGTCCGGGCTCCGCACGATCGACGGCGCGACAGGCTCGTGGACGATCGCCCGCGCGCGCGCGAGTGCCTCCCGGCCATCCTGCGCGGCGTGGAAGGCGACGCCGATCTCGCGGAACGGCGCCATGCACTCTGGCGCGAGGATCAGCACGAGCAGCCCGATCTCCAGCCCGAGGTCCCCGGCGACCAGGCGTACACCGATGAAGACGGCGACGATGGCGACCGAGATGGTGGCGATCAGCTCGAGGGCGAGCGAGGAGAGGAAGGCCGTGCGGAGGGTCTGCACCGTCGCCCGGCGGTGGCGCTCGGAGATCTCCCGCAGCGCCGCGGTCTGCTCCTGCGCGCGCCCCAGCCCGACCAGCACCGGGAGGCCGCGGGCGAGCTCCACCAGGTGATCGGAGAGTCGCGCCAGCGCGGTCGAAGCGGCCGCCACCCGCTCCTGGGTGTGCATGCCGATCAGCGTCATGAACAGCGGGATCAGCGGCACGGTCAGCACGATGATCGTGGCACTGACCCAGTCCGCGAACAGGATGCGGGCGCCGAGGATGAGCGGAACCGTCGCCGCGGTCACCAGCGCGGGAAGGTAGACCGTGTAGTACTTCTCCAGCTCGTCGAGTCCCTGCGTCGCGAGGGTGGCGAGGGAGGCAGGCGAGCCGCCGGGCTCGAGGGCGCGGGTGGCGAGAGCGGCACGCATCCGTTCCTTGGCGCCGAGCAGGGCGCGAGACGCGACGACGCGCTGCCCCCACGCGACCAGCGCGCGACCCAGAGCGGATGCCGCCCCCAGGCCGACCACGCCGGCCCAGTCGGCGCCCCCCGACGCGCCGTGCCCGTCCGCCACGGTCGTGACCGCTGCGGCGATGGCGGTGGCCAACCCGATCAGGGTGAGCGCCTTGGCCGCGCCGAGCAGCGCGAGCAGATAGAGGGTGACCCGCGGCATCGCCGCCAGGTCGTCGCGCGGGCTCGGGCGATCCGCCCGTGCTGCTCGACCCCTCAGTGCTGCTTGACCCCTCGGTGCTGCTCGGCCCATCAGTGCTGCTCGAGCCGGGGCCGCACCGCCGCTACCACCGGATGCGCGGCCGGCAGCTGGGTGGCGCTGACGCGCTTGCGGAAGACCCAGTAGGTCCAGGCCTGGTATCCGAGCACGAGAGGCACTCCGAAGCTGGCGACGATCGACATCACCGAGAGGGTGTACGGCGCCGAGGAGGCGTTCGCCACGGTGAGGTCGAAGCGCGGGTCGATGGTCGAGGGAAGCACCACCGGGTAGCTGGCGCCGAAGATCGCGGCGACGGTGAGCGCCAGCCCCAGGCCGAGGCCGATGAAGGCCCAGCCCTCGCGTCCCGCCCGATTCGCGATCCAGGCGCCTCCCGCCACCAGCACGGCCAGCACGGCGACCACCCAGGTGACGGCAGAACCCGTGCGCACCTGCACCCCGAACAGCCAGACCGCGAGCGGAAGCAGCGCGATCGGGCCGGCCACGTCGGCGAACCGCTGCCCGGCCGTTCGCACGGGTCCGTCGGTCTTCAGCGCGAGGAATACCGAGGCGTGGGCGAGTGCGAAGCCGACGACCGCGAGCCCGCCCACGATGGCCCAGGGGGTGAACCAGGCGAAGGCGCCGCCGACGCGATCGCCGTTGGCGTTCAGCGGGAGCCCGGTGGTGGTGAGCGCGAGGGTGGCACCGATGCCGAAGGCCGCGACCAGGGAGCCGAGGCCGAGCGCCGCATCCCAACCACGACGCCAGCGATCGGTGCTGCCCTTGCCGCGGTATTCGATGGCGACGGCCCGGAAGATCAGACCGAGCAGCACGAAGATCATCGGTAGGTAGAGGGCGGACAGCAGGGAGCTGTACCAGAACGGGAAGGCCGCGAAGGTGGCCCCGATCGCGGTGATCAGCCAGACCTCGTTGCCGTCCCAGACCGGCCCGATGGCGTTGAGCATCACCCGCTTGTCGGCCTCCCTCCTGGTGAGGAAGAACAGCCGCATGCCGACTCCGAGGTCGAAGCCCTCGAGAAACAGGTAGCCGAGCCAGAGCACGGCGATCAGGATGAACCAGATGGTGGGAAGCATTGCCGGATCTCCTAGTACGCGAAGGCGAGCACGTCGCCCGAGGTCGAGTCGTCGTCATCCTTGTCGGATGGCGACTGTGGAGGATGGGCGAGTTCCGGCACAGCGCTCGCGATGCCGCCCCGCACGTACCTCACCAGCAGCCGGATCTCGAACACCATCAGCACGGCATAGACCAGGGTGAAGGCGCTGAGCGAGAACAGGATCTCGCCGAAGCTCACCCCGGGCGAGACCGCGGCGGCGGTGAACATGAAGACCCCGTCGACGCCGTCCGGGTTCGGTGCGACGACGAACGGCTGCCGCCCCATCTCGGTGAAGATCCAGCCCGCGGAGTTCGCCGCGAAGGACGCCAGGATGCTCGCCACGGCCAGCTGCATCAGCCAGCGCTGCCGGGGAACGGTGCCTCGCCGCGTGAGCCAGAGCGCGAGCGCTGCGGCGCCGGCC
>JBEVGK010000227.1:0-5586 GCA_040511795.1 Lacisediminihabitans sp.
TGATCCGGCCAGCTCATCGTGCCGACCGCACCGACACCGGACCCATCGAGCACAGTGGTGCCGAACCAGGCCGAGATGTGGGTCGGGTCGGTGACCGCCGACCACACGGATTCCACCGGCGCGGCGATGTCGATCGTCCGGCGAACGGTGTACTGGTCCGCCTCGATGACGGATGACGGGGTTCCGATGGTGCTCATGATTCGTTCCTCTCGATGGCTCGATTGCTTGCAACCCAATGGTTGCACTCGTGACAGGGAAGCGCAACTCCTCGGTTGCACCTGGATCGGTCCGCTAGGTTGGCTCCATGGGTGAGGCGGAGCAGGGGAGTGTGCCCCGCGGCAACAGCAACGACCACCTGCGCCGACACAACCTGTCGACCATCCTGCGGCTCGTGCATCACGAGCGGGCGCTCTCCCGGTCGCAGCTCACCCAGATCATGGGCCTGAACCGCTCCACGATCGGCGCCCTGGTCGCCGAACTGGTCGAGCGCGATCTGGTGACGGAGGGCGAAGCCGAGTCGACGCGCCAGGTGGGCAGGCCGAGCCCCGTCGTGCGTCCGAGTCGCACGCCCGTGGGCATCGCCGTGAACCCGGAGATCGACGCCATCACGATCGGTGTGGTGGGCCTCGGAGGCGTGGTGCTCTCCAGCACGCGGCATCCGCTCGCCAGCATTCCGAGCGCCGGCGAGGCAGCCGCCATCACCGCGCGGTTGCTGGATGACCTCCGCCCCTCTCTCGCGAAACGCCATCGCATCGTCGGGGTCGGGGTCGCTGTCCCGGGTCAGGTGCGCGAGTCCGACGGGCTCGTGCGACTCGCCCCGCACCTCGGCTGGCGCGACGAGCCCTTCGCCGCGATGGTGCAGGGTGCGACCGGACTTCCCGTCTCGGCCGACAACGACGCCCATCTCGGCGCCCGGGCGGAGAGTGCCTTCGGCGGTGGCCGTGGGGTGCGCGATCTGCTCTACGTCAACGGCGGGGCGAGCGGCATCGGTGGCGGCGTCATCGCGAACGGTGCCCCGCTCACCGGCGCCGACGGCTACGCGGGCGAGCTCGGCCACACCATGGTCAACCCCTTCGGTGCCGCCTGCCACTGCGGTGCGGTCGGATGCCTCGAGACCGAGGTGCGACGCGACCTTCTTCTGCAGGTGGTCGGGCTCGACGCCGACTCGCATGCATCCCTCGCCGGGGCGCTCGCGTCGGCCGTCGACCCGCTGGTCACTGCCGAGGTGGACCGCCAGCTCGGCCTGCTCACTGTCGCCCTGCGCAATGCGGTGAACATGCTCAACCCGCGTCTCATCCTGCTCGGTGGTTTTCTCGCCGCCCTGCAGTCGGCAGCGCCCCAGAGGCTCGCCGACTTCGGGGTGAACCGGCCGCTCGCCGCGTCGTGGGAGTCGCTGGAGATCCGCCCGGCACAGCTCGGAGCCGACCTGCTCATGATCGGGGCAGCCGAGCTCGCCTTCGAGCCGCTGTTCGCCGATCCTGCCGCGTTTTAGGCCTGCCGCGTTCTAGGCCGGTCGCCGCCCGTCCCTACGAGCTGCGGCGCAGGGCACGGTCGAGCAGTGGGCTGCGGAACGCTCCGCTCACGTCGTAACGCTCCATGAGGCCGCGGAAGTCGTCCCCGCGCGGGTATGCGGGCGCCTCGTGGAAGACCTTGCCCCAGTGCGGCCGTGCGTCGAACGGGGCGAGTGCGGCCTCGATCACCAGCACCGCCGCCTCCACGGCCTGCTGGTCGAGCGCCCAGGTGAAGTGGAACGCCACGGAGTCACGCCCGTACGCGGTGCTCAGCCAGAGGTCGTCGGCCGCGACGGTGCGGATCTCCGAGACCAGAAGGTGGTCGGCGAACTGCGGCGCGACGGCGCGCAGGGCCTCGATCGCCGCCTCGGCGTGTTCGCGACCGATCAGGTATTCACTCTGGATCTCGTCACCGTTGCTCGGCGTGAACTCGAACCGGAAGTGCGGCAGCCGCTCGTTCCACGGCCCCGCGATGCCCCCCTGCTCGGTGGCGAAGTCGGCCGGGTTGCCGAGGATGGGATGCTGGCGGCCCTCCGCCGGCGACCGCCCGAGCAACTCGGCCACCGCGCCGTCGCGGCTCTTGGTCCACACCTGCTGAACCCCGGCATCCCGCCAGTTCGTGAACATGCTCACGCTGTAGGCGCAGCCCATGACCTGGTCGAAGTTCGCCAGCACATCGCCCCAGGGGAAGTCAAGGAAGACGACCTGCGCGACGTCGTAGCTGGGCTCGGTTGCCAGGGAGAGTCGGGTGACGATACCGAGCGCGCCGACACTGACCACGGCACCGGCGAAGTCCGGGTGGCTCGGGTCGAGCGTGACCAGTTCGCCGTCGGAGCGCAGCAGCTCGAGGCCGACGACGGCGGTGGCGAGGTTGCCCACCCGCACGCCCGAGCCGTGGGTCGCGGTGGCGACGGCGCCGGCGACGGAGATGTGGGGCAGGGAGGCGAGGTTATTCAGGGCTCGACCGGCATCCTGCAGCGTCCTGGCCAGATCGCCGTACCTGGTCGCCGCGCCGACGGTGACGGTATCGCCGTCGATCACGGTCTCGGTGGGGATGCGCCGCAGCGAGATACGCGCCTCGGGGGCGTCGGCGATCTCGTTGAAGGAGTGCCCCGTGCCGACGGCGCGGATGCGGTGGTGGTTGAGCACGAGCTGCTGCAGCTCGTCGAGGGAGGACGGCTCGAAATATCCCCGCGCGCGGTAGTCGTAGTTGCCCGACCAGTTCGTCCTGCGGTCCATGGCTCTCCCTGTCAGGTTGCACATCGGCGTCGTCACCAATATGTTAAAGGCAACAACAAATCATCTCACCGTAGTCAGCATCGGCGCTGACAAGAAGGATAGCCATGACGCTCACCCCGACCCGCGACGACAAGTTCTCCTTCGGACTCTGGACCATCGGCTACAACGGCACCGACCCCTTCGGCGGCCCGACCCGCCCGCCGCTCGACGTCGTCGAGGCGGTCGAGAAGCTCGCCGATCTGGGGGCATACGGTCTCACCTTCCACGACGACGATCTGTTCGCCTTCGGATCGACGGATGCCGAGCGCCAGAAGCAGATCGACCGCCTGAAGCAGGCTCTCGCCGACACCGGCCTGATCATCCCGATGGTCACCACCAACCTGTTCAGCGCGCCGGTGTTCAAAGACGGCGGGTTCACCTCCAACGACCGCGGCGTTCGCCGCTTCGCGATGCGCAAGGCGATGCGTCAACTCGAGCTCGGCGTGGAGCTCGGTGCGAAGACCTTCGTGATGTGGGGCGGACGTGAGGGTGCGGAGTACGACTCGGCAAAGGACATCCGCGGCGCCCTCGAGCGCTACCGCGAGGCCGTCAACATGTTCGCCGACCACGTCGTCGAGAAGGGCTACGACATCCGCTTCGCCATCGAGCCGAAGCCGAACGAGCCCCGTGGCGACATCCTGCTGCCGACCCTGGGTCATGCGATCGCCTTCATCGAGACTCTCGAGCGTCCGGAGCTGTTCGGCGTGAACCCCGAGGTCGGTCACGAGCAGATGGCCGGACTCAACTTCACCTCCGGCATCGCCCAGGCGCTGTACCAGGGCAAGCTGTTCCACATCGACCTGAACGGCCAGAAGGGCATCAAGTACGACCAGGACCTGGTCTTCGGCCACGGCGACCTGGCGAACGCCTTCGCCCTCGTCGACCTGCTCGAGAACGGTGGCGCGAACGGCGGACCGACCTACGACGGCCCCCGCCACTTCGACTACAAGCCGAGCCGCACCGAAGACTTCACCGGGGTCTGGGAGTCCGCGGCCGCGAACATGCGCATGTACCTGCTGCTCAAGGAGCGCGCCGCCGCATTCCGCGCCGACCCCGAGGTGCAGGAGGCGCTCGCCGCATCCCGCGTCGCGCAGATCCAGGAGCCCACGCTGAACGCCGGCGAGACGTATGCCGACCTGGTTGCCGACCGCTCGGCCTACGAGGACTTCGACACCGACGCCTACTTCGGCGGCAAGGGCTTCGGATTCGTGCGGCTCAACCAGCTCGCCATCGAGCACCTGATGGGCGCCCGGGGCTGACAGCGCGGGTCGATTGCGGGTCGCTGACCGTACTGCCACACTGCTGCAATGCCGTTCTCCGATCTGCCTCCGGCCCTGCTCGTCGACTATGTTCCGGATGTCGCAGACCCGGCCGATTTCGATGACTTCTGGTCGACCACCCTCGCCGAATCGCGCGCGGTCGGCGGCCAGGCGGTAATCGTTCCGGCCGAGACATCAATCGACCAGCTGATCGTCGAGGACCTCACCTTTCCGGGGTACCTCGGCGAGCCGATCAAGGCGTGGATCACCCGGCCGAAGAACAGTGCGGGTCCATTGCCCGCCGTGGTCGAGTTCATCGGCTACAACGGCGGTCGTGGACTGCCCGGCGAGCAGCTGCGGTGGGCCGCGAGCGGCTACGTGCACGTCTACATGGACACCCGCGGCCAGGGCAGCGGCTGGGGGAGTGGCGGAGACACCCCCGACCCCTACGGCAGCGGCCCGGCCTCCGGTGGCTGGATGACCAAGGGCATCGGCAGCCGCGAGACCTACTACTACCGTCGGCTGTTCACCGACGCCGTGCGGCTGGTCGATGCCGTCGCGGCGCTGGAGTTCGTGGACGACGCCCGCATCGCCGTCACCGGTGGCAGCCAGGGCGGCGCGATCACCCTCGCGGTCGCCGGCCTGGTCGACGGGCTGATCGGGGTGATGCCCGACGTGCCGTTCCTCTGCGACTTCCGTCGCTCGGTCGACCTCACGCCCGCCGCGCCCTTCACCGAGGTGCGCACCTACCTCTCGGTGCATCGGGGTGACGTGGCGGCGGTGTTCGACACCCTGTCCTACTTCGACGGTGTCAACTTCGCCCGCCGCGCCACCGCCCCGGCCCTGTTCTCCGTCGGGCTGATGGACGACATCGTCTTGCCCTCGACCGTGTTCGGTGCCTTCAACAGCTACCCCGTCGCCGACCGTGAGATCGCGGTCTACGAGTTCAACGGCCACGACGGCGGCGGCTTCCACCAGTGGGTGCGGCAGGCGCGCTGGCTCGCCGACCGCCAGGCCTTCTAGCCGCGCAGCTCGCTCCCTCGGCGGTCTCGCTGTTCGCGCTCCGGCCGGTGCCCTCTTCCCCTACCCGATTTCCCTAACCGAGCAGGATGTCCTCGGCTCCCGCCAGCGGGATCCAGCCCGAGCCCGGCTCGCCCGACCCGGGCGCACCCGTTCTGGGCGCGGCGGCGAGCACATCGGCCTCGCTGAGCGTGGTGAGGTCGAGGTGGGTGAGGGCGGCGACATCCGTCACCGGCACCTGGAAGGTGCGGAACGGGCCGAGCGGCGGCGGTGAGTCTGCTTCGGTCTGGCGAACGTCGATGGCGTCGAGCTGCGGGGACTGGTCGAGCACGAAGGCGGCGGCCCGAAGCGTCGGCACTGCTGCCGACTCTGCGACCCAGGCGGCGATCTTCCAGAACCGACGGGGGATACGGATGCCGCGGTACGGCGGGTCGGACGGGTCGAGCACCGGGGCGGTGAAGACGCTGATGCGCGCCCGTCCCGCGCGGGCGTACTCGAGAACGTGGTCCTCGAGCCCC
>JBEVGK010000228.1:0-5914 GCA_040511795.1 Lacisediminihabitans sp.
TGCCGAAGAACGGCGCACCGAGCACGGTATTCGTCGCCGTGTCGATGGTCGTGATCGCCGCCGAGGTGTAGTCGGTGACGTAGGCGATGTCGTCGGGTGAGATGGCGATACCGGTGGGGTTGCTGCTCACCGGGATGGTCGCGTCCACGGTCTTCGTCGCCACGTCGATGGCGGAAACCGTGCCCGACCCACCGTCGGCGGTGTACACATGGGAACCGTCGGGCGAGAAGGCGAGGAAGAAGGGGCTGCCTCCGACGGTGATGAAGCCCGGTTCGAGCGTGCGCGTCGCGACGTCGATCACCGCGACAGCGTTGGGGGCGCCCGTGACATAGAGCTTCGCCCCGTCCGGGCTGATCTCCGCACCGAACGGGTTCGGCATCACCGGGATGGTCGCGCTCACGGTGTTCGTGGCGGTGTCGATCACCACCACCTCCCCCAGTGTCGAACTCGTGGCGAACACAGTCGAGCCGTCGTTGCTGACCGCCACGTCGTACGGACCGTTGGCCCCGCTGACCGCGATCGTGGTGATGAGGGTGTTGGTCGCGGTATCGATGACCGAGACACCCCCGCCGTAGAAGTCCGCGACGTAGGCGCGCGTGCCGTCGGCCGACACGACCACGCCGTATGGCCCCCTCCCGACTCCGTTACCCAGGTCGATAGGGGTTCCCGTGATCGAGCTCGTGGCGACGTCAATCACGGTCACGGTGTTCGTGTTCTGACTGGTGACGTACGCCCTCGTGCCGTCTGGGCTGAACGCGATGCCCGATGGCCCGGAGCCGACCGGAATGGTGACCGGTCCGGCAGCGGATGCCGGCGCTGCCGCGAGCAGCAGCGCCGCGGTGACGAGAGCGATTGCCGCGATTGCCAAACCACGACGACGGACAGATCCAGAACGCATTCGATGGCCTTCATGGCGCGTCGTTGTTCGTGAGCGGTTGATCGAGCGTGCTCACGGTAGCAGTCGCGGTCAGTCCGTGGTCGATTTGGGACCATACCCGTCCGCCCCGGGTCGGGCCCGGCGCCTGCGGGGCGATGCCGGTCGCCGACGACCACCGTGAACACGCACGAAACATCGTCCCGGTAGCGTTAACGCATGGACGACCCGACCGCCTCAGCCCCCGCTGGCCCCGCCGCCGCCGACCTCGCCGCTCCTGATTCAGCCGCTACCGACCTGGTGGGGCGCTTCGAAGCCGAGCATCGCATCCCCGCGGCCATGCGCGCCGACGTGCACCTGCTCGGCGACCTGCTCGGCCAGGTGCTTCGCGAGAGCGGATCCGAGGGACTGTACGACGACGTCGAGCGACTCAGACTCGCCACGATCCAGGCCTACACCGACGAGACGCCCGAGGCCTTCGCGCGCGCCGCGGAGATCGTCGAGAGCTTCACGATCCAGCGCGCGGACGAGGTCGCCCGGGCCTTCACCGCCTACTTCCACCTCGTGAACCTCGCCGAGGAGCACCAGCGCGTGCGCCTCCTGCGGGAGCGCAACGGCGAGCCCCGCAGCGCGGAACCCTCCGCCTCCATCGGCAGCGCCTTCGCCCAGCTCAGCGCAGAGATCGGAACGGATGCGGCGACCGACCGCCTGCAGACCATGCGGTTCCACCCGGTGTTCACCGCGCATCCCACCGAGGCCAGGCGGCGTGCGGTGTCGAGCAGCATCCGTCGGCTCTCCGAGTTCCTGGTCGAGCGCGACCTCACTCGAGGCGGTGCCGCCGAGGCACGGGTCGAGCGCGACATGCTGGAGGAGGTCGACACCCTCTGGCGCACCGCACCACTGCGCACCGACAAGCCGACACCGGTCGACGAGGTGCGCTCGATCATGGCCGTGTTCGATGAAACCCTCTACACGGCGATCCCCGAGGTCTACCAGCGCATCGAAGACGTGCTGCACCCCGAGCACACGCCGGACGAGCCTCCGATCGTGCGTCCCTTCGTGCGCCTCGGCACCTGGGTCGGCGGCGACCGTGACGGCAACCCGTTCGTCACCGCATCCGTCACCAAGAAGGCCGCGGGCATCGCGAGCGAACACGTGCTGCTCGGCCTCGAGCGCACGGCCAGCCGGGTCGGCCGCGGGCTGACGCTCGACGCGACCACGACGCCACCCTCGGACGAGCTGCTCGCCCTCTGGCAGCGCCTGCGCTCGGCGGATGAGGACGCGGCGAAGGAGATCGCCAAGCGCTCGCCGAACGAACCGCACCGCCGCATCCTGCTGCTGATCGCGCGCCGCATCGCGGCCACCCGCACGCGCGATGCCGACCTCGCCTATCGCGACCCGGCCCAGCTGCTCGCCGAGCTCGAGATCGTGCAGCAGTCGCTGGTGAGCGCCGGTGCGGGGCGTCACGCCTACGGTCAGCTGCAGCAGTTCATCTGGCAGGTCGAGACCTTCGGATTCCACCTCGCGGAGCTCGAGGTGCGCCAGCATTCTGCGGTGCACCGCTCGGTGCTCGCCGAGGTCGAGTCGGGGGCGCCGCTCAGCGACCAGGCGGAGGAGGCGCTCGAGGTCGTCCGTGCGATCGCGCAGATCCAGAAACGGTACGGGCCGCGCGCCGCCGGACGCTACATCGTCTCGTTCACGCAGTCGGCCGACGATCTCGCCAACGTGTACCGGCTGGCCCGCGCCGCCGTCGGACCGAACGGCACTCCCCCGGTGCTCGACGTCATCCCCCTGTTCGAGACCTTCGCCGATCTCCAGGCGGCCCCGGGCATCCTGGCGCAGATCGTCGAGAACCCGGAATTCGCGGCACGGCTCGATGCGACCGGCCGTCGCCTCGAGGTGATGCTCGGCTACTCCGATTCGTCGAAGGATGTCGGCCCGGTCGGCGCGACCCTCGCCCTGTACCAGGCGCAGCGGGAGATCGCGCAATGGGCCCGCGAGAACGACATCACGCTGACGCTGTTCCACGGTCGCGGCGGTGCGCTCGGTCGCGGCGGCGGTCCGGCCAACTCGGCGATCCTCGCGCAGCCCCCGCACTCCGTCGACGGTCGCTTCAAGCTCACCGAACAGGGCGAGGTGATCTTCGCCCGCTACGGCGATCACGACATCGCCATGCGCCACATCGACCAGGTCGCGGCGGCGGTGCTGCTGGCATCCGCCCCCTCCATCGAGAAGCGCAACGAGGACGCCGCGACCCGGTTCGCCGAGGTCGCCGCGATCATGGACGAGACCTCGCGCGCCCGCTTCTTCGAGCTCGTGCACGCACCGGGTTTCGCGCCGTGGTTCGCGACCGTCACGCCCATGGAGGAGGTCGGTCTGCTCGCCCTCGGCTCCCGCCCTGCCCGCCGCGGCCTCTCGGTCGAGTCGCTCGAAGACCTGCGCGCCATCCCGTGGGTGTTCTCGTGGACCCAGGCCCGCATCAACCTGGCCGGCTGGTTCGGTCTCGGTAGCGCACTCGAGGCCGTCGGCGACGAGGAGCTGCTGACATCCGCCTATGCCGAGTGGCCGCTCTTCCGCACGATGATCGACAACGTCGCCATGGGACTCGCGAAGTCGGATGACCGCATCGCCCGTCACTTCCTCGCGCTCGGTGATCGCGACGACCTCGCCCAGCTCGTGCTCGACGAGATGGACCTGACCCGGTCCTGGGTCATCCGCATCGCCGGCGGCGGCGACCTGCTCGCAAACCGCCCGGTGCTGCAGCGGGCGGTGAAGATGCGCAGCCCCTATGTCGACGCTCTGTCGCTGCTGCAGCTACGCGCGCTGCGGGCGCTGCGGGCGGCGCCCGAGGGCTCCGCGGCCGATCCGGAGCTGCAGCGGTTGCTGCTGCTGTCGGTCAGCGGGGTTGCGGCGGGGCTACAGAACACGGGGTGACGCCGCACTGCTCGTGGTGCGTGTCGTTACGCGGCCGAGCCTGCAGTTCCGGCCGGCGCCGTAGCCGCCTGCACCGCCTCATCCGGCACGGTCGCGGTCTCGGTGTCGAATTCGCTGTGCCGGTCACGGGTGCGGAACACCGACCATGCCCAGAGGCCTCCAACAGCGCACAGCAGGGAGAGGATGCCCCACACGACGCGCACGCCGACCGCCTGCAGCAGGATCGGTGTCACCACCGCGAAGAGCGCCGCGACGAGTCGCGCGACGCCGATGATGCTGCCCTGCGCCGTCGTCCGGAGCAGGGTGGGGAACGACGACTGCGTCCAGATCTTCATGATCCCCTCGAAGGCGAAGGCCGCGGCGACAGCGGTGACGAGTCCGCTGGCGATGAGCGTCCAGAGCTGCACGCCGAAGAAGACGTAGAACAGCGGCGATGCCACCTGCAGGCACGCACCCACCCTGAAGAATGCGAAGCGGATGGGCCGGTCGGCGATGCGCAGGAAGACGATCGACGAGGCGATGGCCACCGGCACGATCGGCAATCCTGCGACCGTCGCCACCCCGAGGGGGATTCCGCCGTAGTTCACGGCGACGAACGAACCGAACTGCCCTACCGAGTTCGACGCGAGATTGGTCAGTGAATAGAACACGATAAGCGCGGCGAACGGCACTGCGTATGGCGATCGCACGAGCTCGCGAACCCCCGCCTTTCTGGCCCGCACGGTGAGGATGCCTTCCGCACGTTCCCGACGGGCGGAGATCCATGGCACCGATTCGGGAATCGAGAACCGCGCGATCAGCGTGGCGAGGGCCACCACTGCGAGGTGGCCGAAGATGATCGCGGTGCCGAACCTGCCCAGATTCGCCACCAGGGCGGTGATGACCCCATTCATGATGATGCCGACGACCCACAGGATCTGCGACAGGGCCAAGATCTTGCCGCGGTTGCGCTCATCCGCCGACTCGGCGATCGTCGAGAGCGACACCGGCAGGTCTGCTCCGGCGCCCAAGCCGACCAGTGCCGCACCGACCAGAACGACAGCGAACGACGGGGCGAAGATGAGCGCCACGGCCCCGATGACGATGGTGGCCATCGTGGCCATGAACACCGGCTTACGCCCATACCTGTCCCCCAACCGTCCTCCCGTCACGGCGCCGAGCGCGATGCCGCCGGTGAGCGCGCCCGCCGTGACGCCGACCTGCACGGCGGTGAAGTGCAGCGTGGTCTGGAAGATCACGATCGCTCCGGCGAACCCCGCGATGGCGGCCGCGTCGATGTACGACGCCATGCCGGAGACGACACCGACCCGCCAGGGCGACACCCGTCGAACATCTGCTGCTGCGCGCATGGCTTCTCCTTCGAAGCGGCATGATCGGTTGGAGGCCCAGCGTACGCCGCTGAGGCTCCGCGCCCGGAGTACGGTCGCACCATGACATTCGAACTGCGCACCTATCGCTCGACGCCCGGCCGTATGGACTCGCTGCTCGCGCGATTCCGCGACCACACCGACGCGATCTTCGCCGCACACGGCATGGTGAGCATCGGCTACTGGGTCTCCGACTCGGATGCCGACACACTCATCTATGTGCTGCGGCACGACGGTGACCCGGCCTCCAACTGGGCGGCTTTCCAGGCCGACCCCGCATGGCAGGCCGCGAAGGCGGCGTCTGTCGAGGGGGGCGAGATCGTCGCCGGTATCGAATCGATCATGATGTCGCCCACGGATTTCTCCCGAGCGGTGTAACTCGGGTCACCGGGTCAACGGGTCACCGGGTCAGGCACGCATCCGAATCGATGACTGCTACCGACCCTGTAACCGCGGTCACCGGCGTGACGGCGTTGGAACGGCGGAAGCCGAGCGTGATCAGCACGATCGCTCCGATCACGGCAACGCCGCCCGCGAGCCAGAAATCGGCCGCGAGCCCGAGCTGTGTGACGGCGACCCCGCCCAGCACCGACCCGGCGGCGATCGCCAGTTGGATTGTGGTGACGAAAAGCGCAAGACCGCTCTCGACGCCGTTCGATGAGGCGCCCGCCATCCACGTCTGGGCGGCGAGAGGGAGCGCGCCCCATACGATTCCCCACACCACCAGCAGGATGAAGAC
>JBEVGK010000229.1:0-4977 GCA_040511795.1 Lacisediminihabitans sp.
GGATGCCGTCACCATGAACGCCACCCTGATCGACTACCGCGACGGCAAGGCCGAATGGCCCACCCTGCGCCAGCAGGGCCAGACGGTCTTCCGTTGGGCCGTCTGGGAGATGGCGAAGGTCGCCCAGCAGGCGCTCGACGCCGCCGGCATCGAGGCGAGCGACCTCGCCGCCTTCGTTCCGCACCAGGCCAACATGCGCATCATCGACGAGTTCGCCAAGCAGCTCGGCCTGCCCGAGTCGGTGATCGTGGCCCGGGACATCGCCACGACCGGCAACACCTCGGCCGCATCCATCCCTCTGGCCACCCACCGTCTCCTCGAAGAACATCCCGAACTCAGCGGCGGTCTCGCCCTGCAGATCGGCTTCGGGGCCGGCCTCGTCTTCGGGGCCCAGGTAGTGGTCCTCCCGTAAGATAATCAACGGTCAAACGACACCCCTCAAGGAGAAAACACAATGGCATTGTCCACAGAAGAAGTTCTGGCTGGTCTCGCGGAACTCATCAACGACGAAACCGGCATCGCCACCGACACGGTCGAGCTGGGCAAGTCGTTCACCGACGACCTGGACATCGACTCCATCTCGATGATGACCATTGTCGTGAACGCAGAAGAGAAGTTCGACGTGAAGATCCCGGACGAAGAGGTCAAGAACCTCAAGACCGTCGGTGACGCCGTCAGCTTCATCGTCAACGCCCAGGGCTGATACCGCCCTTCACGTGGCCGGCCAGCCCAGGTCTCCTGAGCTGGCCGCCCGTATGACGAGCCAATCGTCGAAGATCCACAAGAGAGAAATGCCGTTATGACCAAGAAGATCGTCGTCACCGGGATCGGCGCGACGTCGCCCATCGGTGGCACCGCCCCCGACTCCTGGGCAGCACTGCTCGCCGGCAAGTCCGGCGGACGCAGCCTCGACTACGACTGGGTCGAGCAGTACACGCTCCCCGTCACCTTCGCCGCCGAGGCCGAGGTTCGCCCCGACACCGTTCTCGAGCGCCAGGAGTCCAAGCGTCTCGATCCTTCCGCCCAGCTCGCCCTCATCTCGGCACGGGAGGCCTGGGCGGATGCCGGCTCCCCCGAGGTCGCGCCGGAGCGCCTCGGTGTCGACTACGCCACCGGCATCGGCGGTCTGTGGACACTGCTCAACGGCTGGGACACCCTTCGCGAGAAGGGACCGCGCCGGGTTCTCCCGATGACGGTGCCGATGCTCATGCCGAATGCCGCGGCTGCGGCGATCAGCATGGATATCAATGCCCGTGCCTTCGCCCGCACCGACGTCTCCGCCTGCGCGTCCAGCACCGAGTCGATCTCGAACGCCTACGACCACCTGCAGCAGGGCCTCGCCGACGTCATCGTCGCCGGTGGTACCGAATCGGTCATCCACCCCTTCACCATTGCGGCTTTCGCCGGAATGCAGGCTCTCTCCAAGCGCAACGACGACCCGGCAACGGCCTCGCGCCCCTACGACATCAGCCGGGACGGCTTCGTCATGGGCGAGGGTGCGGCCAGCCTCGTGCTGGAGACCGAGGAGCACGCGCTCGCCCGCGGAGCACGCATCTACGCGGAGATCGCCGGCGGCGGTGTCACCAGCGACTCGTACCACATCACCGCTCCCGACCCCGAGGGCTGGGGTGCCGCCCGCGCGGTGCACGCCGCCCTCGCGCAGGCCGGTGCGACCCCCGACGAGGTGCAGCACATCAACGCGCACGCCACCAGCACCCCGGTCGGCGACATCGCCGAGTACAAGGCCCTGCTGAGCGTCTTCGGAGACCGGGTGCACGACATCCCGGTCTCGGCGACGAAGGCTGCCACCGGCCACCTGCTCGGTGGCACCGGCGCGCTCGAGGCGATCTTCACGATCCTCGCCCTCCGCGACCGGATCGCCCCGCCGACCATCAACATCACGGAGCAGGATCCCGAGATCCCGCTCGCCGTGTCGGGTGCGGCACAGCAGCTCCCGGACGGACCACTGCTCGCGATCAGCAACTCCTTCGGTTTCGGTGGCCACAACTCGGTGCTCGCCATCCGGAGCGTGTAGCCGCCCGCGGCAGCGTCATTTCATGCGGATTGCGATAATCAGCGACTACTTCCTCGATTACGTCGGCGGCGCTCAGACGTCGATGAAGCAGCAGCGCCTCGCCCTCGAAGAAGCCGGGCACAGCGTCGTCATGGTCTCCCCTCGACGGGGCGCTGCGGGTCGCCGGATGCGCCTCGTCGACGGCGATGCGCTGTTCCAGCCGAACTTCACCCTGCCCGGGCTGGAGTTGCCCGTCGTGCCCAACAATGCTCGGGTTCGTGCCCTGCTCGAGCAGTACTTCCTCGCGCAGGCAATCGAGGTGGTGCACGTCCAGACCGAGTTCAGCCTGGCGCGGGCAGCGGCGGCGGTGGCGAAGAAACTCGGCATCCCCGTGGTGCACACCGTGCACACCTTCTACTGGGCCAGCGAAACCGGCCCCCAGGCATCGGTCGCGTGGTTCCTGCGCTTCGGGCTTCAGCTACTCACCAAGGCGAAGCTGCCCAACCAGGTGTTCACCGATCGGCCGGGTGACAACGTCATCCGCAACCTCACCCTCGGCATGGCGATGATCGCCGACCGCGTCATCTCCCCGTCCGCCCACCAGGCACGGGATCTCGCCGCGGCCGGCGTGCCGGGCGATATCGCGGTGGTGCCGAACCCGGTGGCGACCTCCGACCGGCCGTCCGTGCCGCTGCAGCCGGACATCCGCCCCAGCTTTCTCGGGGTAGCCCGCTGCGAGCCGATCAAGCGTCCGCTGGTGTTCGCCCGGGCGGCGATCGAGGCGCTCCGCCGCACCGACAACGCATTCAGTGTCGACTTCGTCGGTGAGGGAGCGGATCTCGCCGAGCTGCGAACGCTCGCGGAGGGTCACGAGGAGATCCGAATCCAGGGCGTGCTCCCCCACGACCGGGTGCTCGACCTCATGGACGAGTCCTCTGCCGTCGTCCTCAGTTCGCTCGGTTTCGACAACCAGCCGATGACCATCGCCGAAGCAGTCAGCCGCGAACGCGGTGTGCTCTATTGCGACCCGAAGCTACGCGAGGGTCTGCTCAACTCGGGCTTTCTCAGCGATACACCGGATGTCGCGGGCCTCGCCGACGCGATCGTCGAGTTGGTGAGCGACCCGGCCCTGCTGCCCGCGCTCTCGGCCGGCGCGCGCGTCGATCGCGCTGCCTTCGCCCCGGCAACCTATGTGGCACGCGTGGTCGAGATCTACCGCACGACCACGTCCGCGGCCTAGGCCCGATCGCTGTCCCTGTCGCGCTTACCCTCGTAGAACTCGATCTCCCGTTCCAGTTCTGCCAACTGCTCCTCGGTCGACTTCGTCGGCTGTGCCGCGGGCAGTGATGCCGCCCAGCGCCGAGAGTCACCGAACGTGCCGCGCTCTACGGGACGGCTGTATTCCCGCCCCACGGCGAACCAGATGATGCTGCCCACCAGTGGCAGGAAGACCACCAGCAACACCCACACCAGCTTCGGCAGGTGCTTCACCTGCCACTCATCGCGCGTGATGATGTCGATGAGCGCGCCGATGACGAGGGCGAGCGTGAGCACGGAGACGACGATGTACATGGTGCTCAGCTTATTTGTTGAGCGGAGGTCAGGCCTAGAGGATTAGTCAACCTGAGGCCTAGCCGACCTTGTGCAGCCACACGACCTGGTTGTCATCGCTCGCGTGGCGGAAAGCCTCGAGCTCCTCGTCCCAGGACTGCCCGAGCGCCAGACGCAGCTCACGGTGCAGCTCGAAGGCATCGGACCCGGCGATCTCCATCGCGTACCGCACCCGGTCCTCCGGGATCACGGTGTTGCCGACGCTGTCGATCTGCGCGAAGAACACCCCCAGATCGGGCGTGTGCATCCAGCGCCCGCCATCACTGCCCGGCGAGGCGTCCTCGGTGACCTCGTAGCGCAGGTGCTCCCACCCGCGCAGTGCGGACGCGAGAGCGGCACCGGTGCCCTGCGGACCCTCCCAGTAGAACTCGGTGCGCATCGAGCCTTTGAGCACGGGCTGACTGGCCCAGCGGAAGTTGACGGCGCGATCAAGGGCGCGCCCTGCCGCCCACTCCACGTGGGGGCACAGCGCGCGGGGAGCGGAGTGCACGTACAGCACTCCACGTGCCATTGCGACGGCATCCGTTGCAGCGACATCCGTTGCAGCCACGATGTTCTCCATTCCGTTGAGGTGCGACTTCCCCATCGACCTCGGAATGTGAACGGCATGCTGCGTATGAAATTGAACGGCGAGCCGTCAGCCCCATTATTGCCGACCATGCAAGGGAATAACAACTGTGTAATTGCCGAATTTCTGTCGCCAACCTATACTCCGTATATTCAGCCGAGCCGGAGGTGTCGTGTCCGTTCGTGATGCGCTGCTCGCCATCCTCACTCTCGGTCCCGCCTACGGCCACCAGTTGCACTCCGAACTCGCCGCCCGCACACCGCACCGCGGCCCGGTCAATGTCGGTCAGATCTACGGCACCCTCGACAGGCTCACGGCACGAGGGCTCATCGAACCGGCCGGGACGACGGATGACTCCCTCCCCCTGCACCGCCTCACTCAGGCAGGTCACACCGCCGCCGACCGCTGGATGACCTCGCCCGAGTTCGCCGCGCTGCCGGAGTGGACCGAGATGCTCGACCAGGTCGTGGTGGTGAGCTCGATCGCGCCCAACCGGGCGAAGAGTCTTGCTGAAGACTTCCGCCGTTGGTGGGAGACCGACCTCGCGACCGTGCGCGGGGCCGCGGTGCCGGAGGAGACGGATGCCCGACTCGCCGCGATCGCCCGTGAGGCACAGGGCGTCGCCGCGATCGCGTGGCTGGGCTCGGCGATCGCCGCGCTGTCGGACTTCGACGGATTCCGCCCGCTCACCGAGGCACGCCCGCGCCGCGGTCGCCGCCCGGCACCTACCCCGCCCGCAGCCGGATCCTCCGGCAGTTGAGCTCTCTGGCAGTTGAGCTCTCTG
>JBEVGK010000230.1:0-3823 GCA_040511795.1 Lacisediminihabitans sp.
GAACGGCAGGGAGAACAGGATGCCGATGCCTCCGAAGGGCAGGAAGCTCGAATTGCCCTCGGTGGGCCTGATGTCGAGAAGCCTGGAGAAGTCGACGGCACCGTTGGCGATGGAGAGCACCGCGAACAGCAGAATGACGCCCATCGAGATGATGGCCACGATGAGCGCGAAGCGGAACCCGACCGCGGCTCCGAGGGAGTTCAGCCCGATGAAGACCGCGTAGAGGATGATCCACAGGATCCAGCCCGGCACGACCGCCCCGGTCAGGTCGGTGATGATGCTGCCCAGGTAGCTGGCCGAGAACAGCACGACCACCGCGGTGGTCACGATGTATTCGATCGACTCGGAGATTCCCGTGACGAAGCCGCCCCACGGCCCCATCGCCGCGCGCGAGAACGAATAGGCGCCGCCGGTGTGCGGCATGGCCGCGGACATCTCGCCGATCGAGAAGATCATGGTGAAGTACATGACGATGATGACGATCGTCGCGATCAGCAGGCCGCCCCATCCGGTCGTGCCCAGCCCGACGTTCCAGCCGGAGAAGTCGCCGGAGATGACGGCGGCGATGCCGATGCCCCAGATGCCCCAGAAGCCCGCCGTGCGCTTCAGGCTCCGCTTCTCGAAGTAGCCGTCCTCGGCCTTCGTGTAGGTAACCCCTGATGTCGTGTTCTCTGCCATGCCGTCCTCCTGGGATAAAGATCTCGGGTTGTGGAGCGTGGTGCTGAAAAACGTCGCCGGACGCGGGCGTCGAGCTATCGCCGAGCATGGTTGCTATTGGTACTTCATGTCTACCTTTGGGTGTAAACATCCTGTTACTTTGTGGATGCCGGGCCGTCATGAGTGCGTGATGTAATGGTCGGCATCCACCGCTTCGCATCCCGCACCGCACGTCTCGTCAGGAGTAGCCCATGGCCGCACGCACTGGCATGTTGACCACCGATGAACTCAACGCCCTGATCGATGCGGGGGAGATCGACACCGTCATCGTCGCCTTCACCGACATGCAGGGCAGGCTCGTGGGCAAGCGCGCGTCTGCGCGGCTGTTCCAGGAGGAGATCTCCAGCCACGGCGC
The DNA here is from genome assembly GCA_040511795.1 of Lacisediminihabitans sp. Lineage (GTDB taxonomy): Bacteria > Actinomycetota > Actinomycetes > Actinomycetales > Microbacteriaceae > Lacisediminihabitans. The sequence continues at coordinate 1,073 of JBEVGK010000230.1, forward strand.
CGAGTGCTGCAACTACCTGCTCGCCGTCGACGTCGAGATGAACACGGTCGACGGCTACCGCATCTCGTCGTGGGAGACCGGCTACGGCGACATGGCGATGATCCCCGACCTGACGACGCTGCGTCTCGTGCCCTGGATCCCAGGCACCGCGCTGGTGCTCGCCGACCTCACCTATCTCGACGAAACCCCGGTTGCGCCGTCGCCTCGGGCCATCCTGCAGAAGCAGATCGCACGGCTGGCCGAGAAGGGACTGGTGCCCTACGTCGGCACCGAGCTCGAGTTCCTCGTGTTCGAGAACAGCTACCGCGACGCCTGGGCGAAGGGCTACACCGGGCTCACTCCGGCCAGCGATTACAACATCGATTACGCGCTGCTCGCCTCGACCCGCATGGAGCCGTTGCTGCGCGACATCCGCGTCTCCATGGAGCGGGCGGGTATGTATTGCGAGGGAGTGAAGGGCGAGTGCAACCTCGGCCAGCAGGAGATCGCCTTTCGCTACGAGGACGCGCTGACCACCTGCGACAACCACTCGATCTACAAGAACGGCGCGAAGGAGATCGCAGACAAACACGGCAAGTCGCTGACCTTCATGGCCAAGTTCAACGAGAAGGAGGGCAACTCCTGCCACATCCACATCTCGTTCCGCGGAGCCGACGGCAGCGCCGTCTTCTCGGACCCCGATGACGAGCTCGGCATGTCGAAGATGTTCCGCCACTTCCTCGCCGGTCAGTTGAAGACGATGCGTGAGCTCACGCTGTTCTTCGCGCCCAACATCAACTCGTACAAGCGCTACGTCGAGGGCAGCTTCGCTCCGACCGCCGTCGCCTGGGGGCTCGACAACCGAACCTGCTCGCTCCGTGTCGTCGGTGAGGGACTCGGCATGCGGGTGGAGAATCGCGTGCCCGGCGGCGATGTCAACCAGTACCTCGCCACCGCCGCGCTCATCGCCGGCGGGCTGTATGGCATCGAGCACGAGCTGGAACTCGAGCCGATGTTCGTGGGCAACGCGTACGACAGCGACCTCGCGCGCGTGCCGAGCACGCTGCGCGAGGCCGCCGCGCTGTTCGGCGAGTCCGAGATCGCCCGCGAGGCGTTCGGGGCGGATGTGGTCGAGCACTATCTGAACAACGCCCGCATCGAGGTCCAGGCCTACGATGCGGCCATCACCGACTGGGAGCGGGTACGCGGATTTGAACGCCTTTAGAGATTCGAGCGGACGGGCGCCGATCATCGGGGTCACCACCTACCTGGAGCGATCGCAGACGGGGGTCTGGGATGTCGCGGCATCCTTCCTGCCGAAGGTCTACATCGACGCGGTGACGAACGCCGGCGGCATCGCCGTGCTGCTGCCGCCGCAGCCCGTCGACGCCGAGATCGCCGCCCGCGTCGTCTCCGGGCTCGACGCTCTCGTCGTCGCCGGCGGTAAGGATGTCGACCCGGCCCTGTACGGACAGCACCGTCACCCCCTCACCGACGAATCGCGCCCCGACCGGGACGCCTGGGAGGAAGCGCTGTTCTCGGCGGCGATCGAGAGCGGCACCCCGTTCCTCGGCATCTGCCGCGGTCTGCAGATGCTCAACGTGACGCTCGGCGGAACGCTGCACCAGCACCTGCCCGAGGTGGTCGGCACCGAGCGGTACAGCGGCAAGGACGGCGTCTTCGCCCTCAACGATGTGCATCTCGGGGAGTCCGGTCATGTGCCCGAGATCCTCTCCGACACCCCGACCCTGCCGGTGCTCTCGTACCACCACCAGGCGATCGACCGGGTAGCCGAGGGCCTGCAGGTGACCGCCCGTTCGGACGACGGCACCGTGCAGGCGGTCGAGGTGCGGTCGGTGCCCTTCGGCCTCGCCGTGCAGTGGCACCCGGAGCAGTCGCCCGAGGACGGCCGGCTGTTCGCGGCACTCGTCGATGCGGCGCGCGCATACGCGCACGCGGGAGCCACCAGATGAGCACCGCCTCGATAGACCTGATCAACCCGGCCGATGAGACGCTGATCCGTTCGATCGCGCACACGAGCGTCGAGGAGGTCGACGAGGCGGTGGCCCGCGCCGTCGCCGCACAGAAGCGCTGGGCTGCCCTGGCGCCCGCAGATCGTGCGTCCATGTTGCGGGCCTTCGCCGCCGTGGTGGATGGGGCGGTGGAGGAACTCGCGCAGCTCGAGGTGCTGAACTCCGGGCATCCGATCTCCCAGGCGCGCTGGGAAGCCGGGCACGTGCGCGACGTGCTCACCTACTATTCGGCGGCGCCCGAACGGATGCTCGGCAGCCAGATCCCGGTGGCCGGCGGCATCGACGTGACCTTCCTCGAACCGCTCGGTGTGGTCGGCGTGATCGTGCCGTGGAACTTCCCGATGACCATCGCTGCCTGGGGCTTCGCACCCGCGCTCGCCGCGGGAAATGCCGTGCTGCTCAAACCGGCCGAGTGGACGCCGCTCACCGCGCTACGGCTCGCCGACCTCGCGCTCGCCGCTGGCCTGCCAGAAGGACTGTTCCAGGTGCTCCCCGGTCGCGGGGACGTGGTCGGTTCCCGGCTGGTCTCGCATCCGCTCGTACGCAAGATCGTGTTCACCGGATCGACGGCGACCGGCAAGAAGGTGATGGCCGGATGCGCCGAGAACGTGAAGGCCGTCACGCTGGAGCTCGGCGGCAAGAGCGCCAACATCGTCTTCGCCGACTCCGACCTGGAGAAGGCCGCCGCCACGGCGCCGTACGGGGTGTTCGAGAACGCCGGCCAGGACTGCTGCGCGCG
>JBEVGK010000231.1:0-10296 GCA_040511795.1 Lacisediminihabitans sp.
GATAACGGGGGGTGAACACGCCGAGGGGCGGGGTATTGACTCATTGTTGGTGATCCCGAACGGGGGCGTTTGACCGAATCAGGCCGTTGACCGCCGGTGGCCATGCGGCCGCCCAGAGTTGTTACACGCCAGAAATGTTGACGCTCAGACCCATCCCCGCCGGGCGGCTTCGACTCCGGCCTGGAAGCGGTTGGCCGCGCCCAGTTCGGTCATCAGATCCTGGCTGCGACGACGGAGGGTACGGGGCGACATCCCCAGTTGACGGGCGACGACCTCATCCTTCAGTCCCGCACCGATGAGCGTGAGCATCGCCCGCTCCTCCATGGTCGGACCACGCCGATCTGCAGCGTTCCACGCCGCCCCCGCGTTGGCGGCGAGGGGGGTCGCGACGGATCGATCGACCGGGACCGGCAGCGAGTGCATCCAGTAGTAGTCGAAGAGGTTGCACATCGCCTCGACCAGCGGCGCGGAATCGGTGAGCAGGGTCTCCGTGCGGTCCGGGTCCAGCGAGAGGGAGATCAGGGCGTGCGTGCGGTCGGCGATGGCGAGCTTGATCGGCAGGTGCGCGGCGACGCGGGCCTGCTCGCCGCGTTCGGCCCAGCGCGCCACCTCGTCCCAGATGTCGAACTCGAGAAAACTGTCGCTGGCGTAGATCGCGCGCCAAATCACGCCGCGATCGAGCACGACCGCCTGGAGCGGGTCCATCGACGCGGAGACATACGGCGGGCGATCGAAGGCGAGGAACTCCTCTTTCGCCTCGTATTGCAGGCGCGCGTACCACCCGGCGACCGCATCGGGATCGGTGAGCACCCGGGTGAGAGAATCGTCGAGCGGCTCGGCCGAGGCCGCCTCGAACCTCTGGGCGAGCTCCGGAATGCGGGTGCGCAGTCGCAGGGCGCTGTCATCGAGCTCGCGGGCGATCGCCGCCATCGCGAAGCGCGGATCGACGGCGACGTACTCGCCCAATCCGCCCTGGCGGAGTGCGACGAGACCGAGGGTACGCAGAGCCTCCAGGCGCGGACCGACGTCGGCCGCAGACATCCCGAGCTCCGTCGCGCAGTCTGTGACCCTCACCCGCCCGCGCTGGAGGACGACGAGGTAGATGCGCTCGGAGGCGGCGTCGAGCCCGGAGATGTCGGTCAAGAAGGACGAGGGGTCCATAACTCCAGATCACGATCGTTCGAATGACGGATGTTCCGAGCGGATGGTGCCCCCGGCAGGATTCGAACCTGCGACCAAGAGATTAGAAGGCTCCTGCTCTATCCCCTGAGCTACGGAGGCGGGCGGCATCAACGATACCGCAGTGGGTCTAGACGGCCTTCGCCAAGGCGACGAGAACCTGGTCGAGCGTGGGCACACCCTCGGCGCGGAAGACCTCGGCGTCGTTCTGGTCGAGCACGATCACCGTGGGGGTCGAACGGATGCCCGCCCGCTCGGCTTCGGCCTCGTTGCCCACCGCGTCGAGCTCGGCGATGGTCAGCGCGGGCACCAGCTTCGACGCCTGGTCGAGGACAGCACGAGTCTGCATGCACGGTTCACAGAAGGAGGAGGCGAAAAAAAGGAGCTTCACGCCGTATCGAACACCGCGAAGCTCCCCAGGATTCCGAACCCCGCCTACTGGCGGTCGCCGCGGTCTTCGGGAGCGTTGACCCGGTCGCTGTCCTTCGGGTCGTACACGTAGAAGACGTGGTACTCGTCGCCGACCTTGGAGACGCTGGACTTGGTGTAGTCGATCATCGCCTCGTTGCCGTCGACCGCGGTGATCACGGTGATCTCCGCGTCGAAGTCGCCGTCGGTGACGAAGCGGGTGTCGGTCTGCCCGTCGTTGGGGCCGCCCTGATAGATGGCGATGAATTGGTCGCCGTTGGACAGGGTGAAAGCTGCGTCAGTCATGCTGCATTCCTACCATGCACCACCGATGGAAGCGATCCCGGCGACGAGGGAGGCCGCGGCCAACACCATCGCGATGATCAGCAGCACGAGGTGCACGGTGAGGAACCTCGTGGGTCGGCCCGCGGCATCCCTCGCTCTCGGGTCTTTCGCGACCCGACGGAAGAAGGTCGGCCAGGTGACGACGGCGAAGAGCGCGTTGAGTAGAAGAAGGATGCCGAGGGTCACGTTCACGCATCCAGCCTAGGCAATTCCTGTGATACTTAGCCCAGCTATATAGTTCGGCTATATACTTGACCCATGAACAGCCACCTTTCCAGCGCACGCCCCTTCCCCGAGCGCCTCATCGTCGCCGCCAACCGGCTCACTCGCATCGCCGCACTCGCAACGGGCAGCACCACCCCGGCCTCGGTCTGGCGCTCGCTGTCGATCCTCGAGACCGACGGCTCGCTGCGCATCGGCGAACTCGCCCGCCGCAGCCGCGTCACGCAACCGACGATGACCAAGCTCATCCAGGGTCTGGCAGAGGATGAACTCATCTACCGCATCGCGGACGTCGCCGACTCGCGCGCCTGGCTCATCGCGATCACGCCGAAGGGCACCGCGGCGCTCGACGCCTGGCGGGTCGAAGTCGGCGCGGCGCTCGCCCCGACCTTCGAGGGCCTGTCCGCAGAGGAGTCGGAGATTCTGGAGCGGGCCGTCGCGATCCTCGAGGAGCGCACGGAGACGGCTCGGGTGGCGACGCGCGACGAGGTGGCCTGATGGCCCACGGGAAGACGGCGGTCGGCGGCATCCTGACGCAGCCGAAAGAGGTCTGGGCGGTCGCCTTCGCCTGTGTCGTCGCGTTCATGGGCATCGGACTGGTCGACCCGATCCTCCCCGCCATCGCCACCGAACTGCACGCCACCGCGGCGCAGACCGAGCTGCTGTTCACGAGCTACCTCGTGATCACCGGCGTGATGATGTTCTTCACCAGCTGGATCTCGAGCCGATTCGGTGCCAAGCGCACCCTCATGATCGGGCTCGCCCTCATCGTCGCATTCGCCCTGTTCGCGGCGCTCAGCGGCAACGTCGAGACGGTCATCGGATTCCGCGGGGGCTGGGGCCTCGGCAACGCGCTGTTCATCTCCACCGCACTGGCCACTATCGTCGGCGCTGCCAGCGGCGGTACCGGCAACGCGATCGTTCTCTATGAGGCGGCGCTCGGCCTCGGCATCGCCATCGGCCCGCTCGTCGGCGGTCTGCTCGGCACGCTCAGCTGGCGCGGCCCGTTCTTCGGCACCGCCGCCCTGATGGCCATAGCCTTCGTCGCGATCGCCGTACTCCTCGGCAAGGAAGACAAGACGAAACGGATGCCGACCCGGCTGTCTGCGCCGTTCCGGGCTCTCGCGAACCCGGCCCTCGCCATCCTGGCCGCCGCCGCGCTGTTCTACAACATCGGCTTCTTCACGCTGCTCGCCTGGACCCCATTCGCGCTGCCGACGGGCACGACCGCGATCCAGCTCGGGCTGATCTTCTTCGGCTGGGGGGTCGCGGTCGCCGTCACGTCGGTCTGGGTCGCCCCGCTGCTGACCGCACGGCTCTCGCGCACCACCGCGCTCAGCATCGTGCTGCCACTTCTCACGATCGACCTCGTCGTCGCGGGGCTGCTCACCGGCAACATCCTCGGGCTCATCGTGTGCGTGATCGTCGGCGGCCTGCTGCTCGGCATTCTCAACACGGTGCTGACCGAATCCGTGATGGAGGCAACGGACTTGCCCCGGTCGGTCGCATCGTCCGCCTACTCCGGTGTGCGGTTCCTCGGCGGTGCGGTCGCGCCGCCGCTGGCCGCCGAGCTCGCCCTCCTGTTCAGCCCGGCGACGCCGTACTTCGTCGCCGGCGGCTCCGTGCTCATCGCCGCGATCCTGGTGATTCTGGGAGCGAAGAAGCTGGCGCGGGTGAACGGACGCGTCGAGACGCCGGCGGTCGAGGCTCAGGCGGTGACCATCGGCCAGTCTCTCTAGTCACGTCTCTCTCGTCACGCCTCTCGTCACGCGCCCCCGGTGATCACGCGGGCCGCTCACTAGGCTGGCCGCATGGCACTGCGGCTGGTTCAGGTGAACATCAAGGCGCGAGACGATCAGGCTGTCGGCCGATTCTGGGCCGGTCTGCTCGGCTGGGAGCTGTCCAGCGAGGGGCCCGGCGTCGCCAACGTGGAGCCGCCAGATGCGGAGTCGCTCGGCATCGATGTCGTCGCCGTGCCCGATCCCGAGTCGGTGGACTACCGCGTCCACCTCGAACTGGCCGGCAGCGCCGAGCTGCTCGATCGGCTCGGGCGGCTCAGCACCCCCCGGATCGGCGACGATTGGGCCGACCCCGAGGGAAACATCTTCCGCGTGGTGACCCCCCTGAGTGACACCGGCCCGATCGCCGCGGTGGTCGTGGACTGCGCAGACCCGCACCGGCTTGCCGCCTTCTGGGATGCCGCCGTCGACTGGACCGTGCAGGGAACGACGGATGATCACGTGCTCCTGCGCTCCGCCCGCGGGGTCGGCCCGTTCCTGGAGTTCCGTCGCGAGCTCGACCCCCGGCCGACGCGCATGCACCTCGACGTCCGTCCCTACCCCGGAGACGACCAGACGGCGGAGAGGTCCCGCCTGATCGCGCTCGGCGCTCGCGACGCCGACATCGGCCAGGGCGACGTGCCGTGGGCCGTGCTCACCGACCCGGCGGGGAATGAGTTCTGCGTGCTGACCTCGGGCTGAGGACGGGTGACGTCGCACCCCCTCGATACACTTGAGGGATGCCTTCTGTAGCTGACCGTCTCGTCTGGATCGACTGCGAAATGACGGGACTCGACGTGGCCGTCGACGAGCTCGTCGAGGTCGCCGTCGTCATCACCGATTTCGACCTCAATCTGGTCGACCCGGGCTTCACCGTCGTGATCAAGCCCGACCAGTCGGCGCTCGACAACATGAACGACTTCGTGCGCGAGATGCACACCACCTCCGGCCTCCTCGAGGCGATCCCCGACGGCGTCACCCTCGCCGACGCCGAGTTCGCCGTGCACGAGTACATCCTGCGCTTCGTACCAGCCGACCAGCACGCACCCCTGGCCGGCAACACCATCGGTACCGACCGCACCTTCCTGGCCAAGTACATGCCCCGCGTCGACGCGCAGTTGCACTACCGCAGCGTCGACGTCTCCTCGATCAAGGAGCTGTCGCGCCGCTGGTTTCCTCGGGTGTACTTCAACGCACCGGCGAAGGATGGCGGGCACCGTGCGCTCGCGGACATCCTCGAGTCGATCCGCGAGCTGCAGTACTACCGTCTGGCCGCCTTCGTGCCGGAACCCGGCCCCACCACCGAAGAGGTTCAGGCGATCTCGGCATCGGTCGTCGAGAACTTCCTGCCGACCCTTCAGCCCGAGGTGTCATCCGATGGTGACAATCTGTAATAAGATTGTCGAGTTGTCATCGACGCGGGCTTGCTCGCAGCGGATGACGCATGGTGGTCGTAGCTCAGTTGGTAGAGCGCTGGCTTGTGGAGCCGGATGTCGCGGGTTCGAGCCCCGTCGATCACCCCAGAGCGTAAAGGCCTCGCAATCGCGGGGCCTTTCGCGTTTGTACGAGACCTGCTGGGGGTGACCGATGCCTGATCTTCTCGAAGACGTGCAGCTGGATGTCGACCACGCCGAGCAGACCATTCTCGGCTCCCCCTGGGTCACCATCGTCTGGAACGACCCGGTCAATCTGATGAGCTACGTCTCGTACGTCTTCCGCAGCTACTTCGGCTTCAGCCAGAAGGAGGCCGACCGTCGGATGATGCAGGTGCACGCCGAGGGCCGTGCGGTCGTCGCCACCGGTCCCCGCGAAGAGATGGAACGACACGTCGAGGCGATGCACGACTTCGGGCTCTGGGCGACCCTGCAGAAGGCCGACGAATGAGGGCATTCCGCCGCAAGGGCAGCGGCTATGAGGCGAGCTTCGCGCCAGAGGAGGCGCGCCTGATCGTGCAGCTCACCGAGCAGATCGGCGCGATGCTCGCCGAGCCCGGCGCCGGTGATGCCGCGGTGCTGCGCCTGCTTCCGGATGCCTACCCGGACGACGCGGAGGCCGCCGCCGAGTTCCGCCGTTTCACCGCGGAGGGCCTCGCCGACCGCAAGGTGCTGAACGGGCAGACCGTCGCCGCGACGCTGGCCGGCGCCGCCGTCGCGACCTCGGCGACGAAGGTGCGACTGGACGAACAGCAGGCGCAGGCCTGGATTCGTGCCGTCTCCGACATCCGTCTCACCATCGCGACGCGGCTCGGCATCGAGCGCGACGACGACCGACCGATCCCCGACGAGCCGCTCGGCGACATCTACGACTGGCTGGCGTTCGTGCAGGATTCGTTGGTCGTGGCGATGCAGGGGCGGTTGTGAACAGCTCAGATATTGACGCCGCAGCCTTCGAGCGTCTCGTCACGGACGAGCTCGACGCCCTCCCCGACGAGATGGTCGAGGGCCTGGTGAACCTCGCCTTTGTCACGCTGGACCGACCGGATGACGGCAGCCTCGACCTGCTCGGAGAGTACGACGGTGTCGCGCTCACCGAACGTTCCGACTACGGTTTCGGCGAACTGCCCGACCGCATCGTGCTCTACCGCGAACCGCTGCTCGCGATCAGCAAGGACCTCGACGAGCTCAAAGACCAGATCCACGTCACGCTCGTGCACGAGATCGCGCACTTCTACGGGATCGACGACGCCGAGCTGCACCGTCTCGGCTGGGGCTGACCCTGTCGCTGGCTCACCCTTCGACTGGCTCACCCTTCGACCGGCTCAGGCTGCGTACGGTCCCTGAGCTTACCGAAGGGAGCTACTCAATCGACGGGGGTCGTCACGAGCGGCAGCGACGGGTCCGCCGCCCACTCCTCGAGCGAGCCGTCGTAGATGCGCACCGCCGTCACACCGAGCTCGGCCAGGGTGATCGCGTTCGCCGCCGCGGAGATGCCGCCGCCGCAGTAGAGCAGCACCTCCTCCTCACCGGTGACACCCTCCGCGACGTACGCCTCGCGCAGTTCGCTCTCGCCACGCACGGTGCCGTCGGCGGCGAACAGGTCGCGCGACGAGACGTTCACGCTGCCGGGGATGTGCCCACGGCGGGCGTAGCGCGAGGGGTGGCTGCCGTCGAAGCTGCCGGCCGGGAGTCCGCAGACGAGCGGGCGGGCATCCGTCTCCGAGCGCTGCACCAGTTCGTCCTTGCTGACCCAGGCCTCGCGCACGGCCGCCGCCGGCCAGGACGGAACGGATGCCGCGGCCGGGCTCTCGCCCGTCTCCACGGGCAGACCCGCGGCCTGCCAGGCACCGAAACCACCGTCGAGAACCCGGGCATCGACGCCGATCCAGGTGAGCAGGTACCAGAGCCTGGCCGCGAACAGGCCACCGGTGGAGTCGTAGACGACCACGGCATCCGTCGGTCCCACGCCGAGCTCGGCGAGGCGGTCCGCGATGGCCTGCGGCGTCGGGTGCGTGTAGTGAAGGGAAGCGCCGGTGTCGGTATCGGTGTCGGAGAAGTCGACCGCGACGTCGACGTACTGCGAACCGGGGATGTGCCCGGCGAGCCAGTCGTCGTACTTGCCGTCGAGCCGGTAGTCGCCGTCGAAGCTCGCCGGGTGCAACAGCAGACTGGCATCGAGCACGGTGGGCGGGGTGTCCGAGGCGAGGTCTGCGGCGAGCTGGCGGGCGGTGACGAAGGGGGAGGTCATCCATCAACGCTACTGGTCGAAGAGCACGTGGTCGGCGAGCTCACGGGGCCGCTCGCGGGCGGCGAAGGCGGCCTCCTGCGCGGCCCACCGGTCCCAGTGCGGGGCGTAGGCGTCGCCGTCACGGGCGAGGGCGCGCTGCTTGCGGGTGGCGGCGTCCAGCTCGACCCAGACTCCGAAGGTCGCGAGCGCGCGGTTGGCACGGCTGAGGCTGCCGGAGCCCTCCACGACCAGCGGGAGGGTCGGGTCGAGGTCATGCCACTCGGCCGGCTCGTCGGTGACCCAGTCCCAGCGCTGCCAGCGAGGTGTCGCCGAGAGCACGAAATCGAGAACGTGCCTGCTGCCCGCCTCGAGTCCGTCCCAGCCCGGATAGAGGTCGTCGAGGTGCACGAGTTGCGCTCCGAGCGCCTCGGCGAGGCGCGGTGCGAGCGTGGTCTTGCCCGAACCGGAACCGCCGTCGATGAGCACGACCGGACGCGGTGCCCTGCGGATGGCGGAGACGAGCGCCGCGACATCCGTCACGACAGCACGAACTTCCAGGTGCCGGAGAGCACGGCGACGACGATCGCTGCGGTCGGAATGGCGATGGCCAGGGCCATGAACCGCCATTCCCGCGCTCCGAACACCGACAGCCGCGCCCAGGTGCGCGGTCGGTCGGAGCCGAACCCCTTCGCCTCCATCGCGGTGGCGAGCTTGCTCCCCCGGCGCACCGACAGCACGAGCAGGGAGAAGCCCTGGCGGGCGATCCGGGTGATCGGATTACTGTCCCCCACACCGCGGGCGCGGCGCGCGAGCGCGAGAAAGCGCCAGTCCTCGATGAAGAGTCCGACCAGCCGGAGTCCGGCGAGTCCGCCGAGCACGAACCGCGCGGGCAGGCGCAGCACCTGACCGAGGCCGTCCGCGAGGTCGGTCGGGTCGGTGGTCGCGAACAGCACGATGCCCGGCAGTCCGATGGCGAGGATGCGCAGCCCGATGGCGAGGCCGAGGTCGAGCGAGCCGTCGGTGATCGTGATCGGACCGAGCCGGGTGAGCAGCGCCCCGGAGTCTTTGCCGTAGAGCACGGTGGTGAGGGCCGCGAGCGGCGCGGCGACCCAGAGCGTCGCCGTGCGCAGCCAGAACTGTCGCGCCGACAGACCGGCGAAGGGCAGCAGCACGGCCTCGAGGCCGAGGGCGACGGCGGCGGACACCCAGTCGATGGAAAGCAGAAGCGCGAGCGCCACCAATATCGCGGCGAGCATCTTGGCGACCGGGTTGATGCGGGCGACGGTGCCGGGTCGGATGTCGGGAGCGATGAGACTCATACGATCACCCGGCCCCCGGACGACAGCCCGTGCAGGACGAGAGAGCGATCGGCGATCGTCTCCACGTATTCCCTGTCGTGCGTCACCGAGACCAGCGCCGTGCCGTCGTCGACCAGTTCGGCGAGCAGCGCCACGAGTTCCTGCCAGGTGAGCGCGTCCTGGCCGAAGGTGGGCTCGTCGAGCAGCAGCACCTGCGGCCGCGTGGCGAGAGCCGTCGCGACCGACAGACGCCGCTTCTCTCCGCCCGACAGCGTGAAGGGGTTGGCGTTCGCCAGCTGGTCGAGGTGCAGCCGCTGGAGCAGCTCGTCCACCCGCGCCGCGTCCACACGGGCGAGACCGTCGCCGAGCGCGCGCGGCCCCACTTCGAGTTCCGCCCGCACGGTGCCGGCGAGAAACTGGTGCTCCGGGTCTTGGAACACCATCCCCGCGCGCGTCACCAGCTGCGTGGAGCGCCATCGGTACGGTTGCGATCCGAGTCCGCGCGCGAGCGCGGGCAGGGCCTCGAGGGTGCCACCGGCGGGTGCGAGCAGACCCGCGAGGGTGAGCGCGAGCGTGGACTTGCCCGCGCCGTTCTCGCCGACGATCGCGAGGGACTCCCCCGCGGCGAGCTCGAGTTCGATACCGCTCGACACGATGGTGGGTCGGCGGCGTGCGAACTCGGTGCGTCCCACCGAGAGGTCGGATGCCGCGAGCAGCGGTTCGCCCACCGCTCGGGGCCTGCGCACCGGTCGGGCCGGCGGAAAGCCCGGCACCCAGACTCCGGCTGCGGCGAGCTCAGCGCCGGCGGTGTGCAATACCTCCCGGGGACTCCCGTCGGCGAGCAGGCCCCCGGCCGGGTCGAGCACGATGACGCGATCGACGACATCGAGCCAGACGGAGACCCGATGTTCGATGACGACCAGCGTGGCGCCGGAGCGCTGCAGGGTGGCGGCCACGGCATCCCGAACCTCCACGACCCCGGCCGGATCGAGGTTCGCGGTCGGCTCGTCGAGCAGCAGCAGTCGTGGTCGCATCGCGACCACTCCGGCGAGCGCGAGGCGCTGCTTCTGGCCGCCGGAGAGGTGCGAGGTCGGGTGGTCGAGCGGCAGGTCGAGTCCGACCTCGGCGAGCGCAGCGGGCACGCGTCGCCAGATCTCCTCGCGCGGCACGCCGAGGTTCTCGCAGGCGAAGGCGACGTCGTCGCCGACGCGCGCGAGCACTACCTGGGAGTCGGGATCCTGCAGCACCAGCCCGACCTCACCGCGGGCGCTCTGCGGGGCATGCCCGTCGATCAGCAGTTCGCCGGTCGCATCACCTTCCTCGTCTCCGCCCAGCACGCCGGCGAGAGCCTGGATGAGGGTCGACTTGCCCGCACCGGAGCGCCCGAGTAGAAGCACCCGCTC
>JBEVGK010000232.1:0-6516 GCA_040511795.1 Lacisediminihabitans sp.
GCACGGAACATCGCGCTCTGCCCGAGCGTGTGCGCCGGGCCGAGGGCCGTGCCGCGCCAGGAGTTGAGGTCGTCCACGAAGTCGGCCGGGCCCACCGCCCGACGGAGCACGATGCGCGAGGCGAGGTCGGGGATTCCAGCCCATTCCGCGATCTGCTCGATCACCCGATCGCCAACCGCGGTGAGGTCGGCGCCGTGCCCGAGCGACGGGTCGGCAGGGATCGGAACGAGCACGAAGACGTTCTCGTGCCCGGCGGGCGCGACGGTTGGATCGATTCCGCTGGGCTTGCAGACGTAAATAGATGCCGGATCGGGAATGGACGTCTTCTTACCGAAGATCTTGGCGAAGCCCTTCTTCCAATCCCGGGCGAAGAACAGCGTGTGGTGCTCCAACTCGGGCAGGTCGCCGCTCACGCCGAGGTAGAGCAGCAGAGCACTCGGCCCCGGCACCTTCCTGTCCCAGTAGGTCTGCGGATAGGTCTGCTGCGCGCGGGGCAGCAACCGTGTCTCCGTGTGGTGCAGGTCGGCGGCCGAGACGACGATGTCGGCGGCCAGCGTGTGGGTCTGGCGGGCGGCATCCGTATATTCGACGCCCGTGACACGGCCCCGGTTGCTCAGGATGCGGCGCGCGCTCGCCCCGGTGACGATCGTGACCCCCTCCGCGCGGGCGAGATCGGCGATCGCCTCGATGAGCCGGGTGAAGCCGCCCATCGGGTAGAGCACGCCGCCCTCGAGGTCGAGATGGCTCATGAGGTGATACATGCTCGGAGCGATATATGGCGAGCTGCCGAGGAACACGGCCGGGTAGCCGAGAATCTGCCGCAGCCGGCGGTCCTTCACCGTGCGAGCGACCAGGCGCGACAGGGGCTGCGTCAGCAGTCGCAGCAGTCGGCCGAGCTTGCCGACGACATCCCGCCGCAGCAGGGGACGGATGCTCGCGAAGCTCGTGTACAAGAACCGCAGCTTCGCGATCTCATAGGTCTCCCGCGCCGACTCGAGATATTTCTCCATGCGAGCCCGCGACCTCGGCTCGATCGCGGCGAAGGTGTCGAGGTTCTCCTCGCGGGAGGCGGTGATGTCGATCGGCTCCGCCACGCCCTCGAACAGCACCCGGTAACCGGGATCGAGGGTTACCAGCTTCAGCTGCTCCTCCGCGCTGGTACCGAGCAGCTTGAAGAAGTGGTCGAAGACCTCCGGCATCAGATACCAGCTCGGGCCGGTGTCGAAGCGGAAGCCATCCTTCTCCCACGATCCCGCCCGGCCGCCGACCTGGTCACGCGCCTCGAGCAGGGTGACGGTATGGCCGTCCCGGGCGAGCAGGGCGGCGGAGGCGAGCCCGGCGATGCCACCGCCGATCACTACGACACGACTCACTGGCGGGGTGTCCTTCCCGCGAGAGCGCTCGCGGCGATCCTGAACTTCACGGGGTCTGGCACTCGCACACGCGCGCGCACCAGCCGCTCGGCCGGGGTTGCACGCAAGCGCACCGCGAGTTCCGAGAACAGGCCCAGCGCCAGGGCGACCGCGCGCCGCGACGATGACGGCAGCAACGGCAGCGCTTCCGCCGATTCGCGCAGGTCGGCGTCGATGTCGTCCAGCAGCCGCACCTTGTCCGCCTCGGTGAACGAGTCCACCCGCACCCCGGGGAAGTAGCTGCGGCCGAGCGTCTCGAAGTCGGCCGAGAGGTCGCGCAGGAAGTTGACCTTCTGAAAGGCCGCCCCGAGCCGGCGCGCGCCGTGAACGAGCCGGGCATCCGTCTCGTCGGTGACGTTCTGGCCGAGCAGGAAACTGCGCAGGCACATGAGTCCGACGACCTCGGCCGAGCCGTACACATAGCGGTCGAAGCTCTCCTGGTCATGCTCGGTGGCGGTGAGGTCGGCCCGCATCGACTCGAAGAACGGACGGGTGAGGTCGGTCGTGATGCCGCACTCGCGGGCGGTGCGGGCGAAGGCGTGAACCACCAGGTTTGCGCTGAAGCCGCGGGTCATCCCGGCCTCGGTCTCAGCCTCCAGTTCGTGCAGCACAGCGGCCGCGTCGAGCGGGCTGAGGCCGGCATCCGTCGCGGGTCCGTCGACGATCTCGTCGGCCACGCGCACGAGCGCGTAGATGTTCTCGACGTGTCTGCGCACCGGCGCGGCGAGCAGGCGCGAGGCAAGCCCGAAGGAGGTGGAGTAGCGACGGATGACGATGGACGCCGTCTCGTCGGCCACCCGATCGTAGAGACCGAGTCCGGTCTGCGCGCTGATCCTCGTCATTTGATCCTGCCGAGCAGATCTGCCGCGAGCGGCTCCAGCTCGGCACGGAGCGAGGCGGGGATGTCGGCGCTGCGCAGGTGGGTGAGCGCCTCGTTCGTATAGTTGCGCGCCAGCCCCTCGGTGAAGCCGCGGCAGCCCGAGCTCGTGAGCACGGAACGGATGTAGTCGGCCTCGTCGTGGTTGAGGTCGGCCTTGCCCACGAGATGCTCGATCAGCGGCCACTCCTTGGTGCTGGTGGCGTAGGCGATCAGCACTGTGCGCTTACCCTCGCGCAGGTCGCCGATGGTCGTCTTGCCGGTCTGCGCCTCGGTGCCGAACACGCCGAGCAGGTCGTCGACGATCTGGTAGGCGATGCCGATCTCGCGGCCGAACCGGCCCAGGCAGTCGACGGCGTCTTCGCTCGCCCCAGCCAGCACGGCGCCGGCCTGCAGCGGGCACTCGAAGGAGTAGACCGCGGTCTTGAACCGCTCCATGGTGAGCACCTCGTGCACGCGCGGCACATCGGTGGTGGTGGAGAAGTCG
This sequence comes from Lacisediminihabitans sp., assembly GCA_040511795.1. Classification (GTDB taxonomy): domain Bacteria; phylum Actinomycetota; class Actinomycetes; order Actinomycetales; family Microbacteriaceae; genus Lacisediminihabitans. The sequence continues at coordinate 2,777 of JBEVGK010000232.1, forward strand.
ACGTCGATGAGCTCGCCGGCGGCGGAGGCGAAGAGGGCCTCGTCCATGATCTCGAGCAGCCGGGCGCGCACATCGTCGCTCGCGCCGCTGCGGTCGATGAGGCGGAGCGAGTTGAACAGGGCGAGGTCGCCGGCGATGACCGCCGCCGAGATTCCGCGGTGCTCCGCGCGGGGGATCGGGATGCCGGCCGTCGTCGCGATGTCCCGATAGCTTCCCGAGACGTTCGGTGCGCCGCGCCGACTGAAGTCACGGTCGATGACGTCATCGTGGACGATGAGGGCGGTGTGCAGCAGCTCGAAGGCGGCGCCGACGTACGCGGCGGCCTCGGCATCCGTTCCCCCGAAGCCGTCGTAAGCCGTCATCACCATGCGCGGTCGGAAGCGCTTGCCCCCGACGGTGTTCGACTCGAGCGTCTGCCAGAGCTTCACGTATTCGGGGCCGAAGCTGGTGGCGCGGTTCTTGGCTAGGCTGAAGAAGCGATCCAGCACGGCGTCGACCTGGGCTTGTCTCTGCGATGAGACTGTCTCAAGCTCGTGGCCGGTCACTTTCACAGGCTAACGGACGGTCATGATCACAGACACGGAGTTGGTCGTTCTGGTCGATGATCGGGGCACCCCTGTCGGAACCGCCGATAAGGGAGTAGTGCACTCCGCCGATACTCCCCTGCACCTGGCCTTCTCCTGTCACGTCTACAACGCGGACGGCCTGGTGCTGGTCACCCGGCGCGCCCTCGGCAAGCTCACCTGGCCGGGTGTCTGGACGAACTCCTTCTGCGGGCATCCCGCCCCCGGCGAGACGATGGAGCAGGCGATTGCGCGTCGCGCCGCCTTCGAGCTCGGCATCACCGTCGAGTCGATCGAGCTGGTGCTGCCCGACTTCCGCTACCGCGCGGTCGACGCCTCCGGCATCGTCGAGAACGAGATCTGCCCCGTGTTCCGGGCGGTGACGACCGATGCCGTGGCCGCCAACCCCGATGAGGTCTCGGAGTTCGCGTGGCTGGCTCCGGCTGCCCTGCGCGCGTCGGTCGCCGCGGCGCCTTTCGCGTTCAGCCCGTGGCTGGGCTGGCAGCTACAGCAGCTCGGGTGACGCCACCCGGTGGTTGAGTAGGCCGCGACGAAGGAGCAGCCGTATCGAAACCCGCACGCGAACCAGATTTCGATACGCAAACGCGCCAGAGCGCGTGCGCTACTCAATCAACGACAAGTCAGTCGAGCTGCGACTCGTCGCGCGAGATCTGCGTGAGGTGGAAGTTCTGGAACGACCGCGACGCCGTCGGCCCGCGCTGCCCCTGGTAGCGGTTGCCGTAGGCGCCCGAACCGTAGGGGTTCTCCACCGGCGAACTGGTGCGGATGAAGCAGAGCTGCCCGATCTTCATGCCGGGCCAGAGCTTGATGGGCAGGGTGGCGACGTTCGAGAGCTCGAGGGTCACGTGGCCACTGAAACCCGGGTCGACGAATCCGGCCGTGGAATGGGTGAGCAGACCCAGGCGCCCCAGGGAACTCTTGCCTTCGAGGCGGGCGGCCAGGTCATCCGGAAGCGTCACGGTCTCGTAGGTGGAGCCGAGCACGAACTCGCCCGGGTGCAGGATGAACGGCGCGTCCGGCGCGGTCTCGACCAGGCGGGTCAGCTCGGGCTGATCTTCGGCCGGGTCGATGAACGGGTACTTGTGGTTGTCGAACAGCCGGAAGAAGCGGTCGAGGCGCACATCGACGCTGGACGGCTGGATCATGGCGGGGTCATACGGCTCGAGGCCGACCCGTCCGGAGTCGAGTTCGGCCCTGATGTCGCGATCCGAGAGCAGCATGAGCCGAGCCTAGCGAAACTGGCGTGACGCGCCGGAATACGCCAGCCGACATCCGCCGTCCGTCTGGCTATGGTGAGCAAATGACAAATTCCCGGGGAATCGCCGTGCGCGACCTTGCCCGCTCGTTCGGGTCGGTGCACGCCGTGCGCGAGGCGAGTTTCGACGCGCTTGCCGGCCAGGTGACGGCGTTGATCGGGCCGAACGGCTCGGGCAAGACGACGCTGATGCTGATGCTCGCTTCGCTGCTAAAACCCGATGCCGGCCAGGTGCTGATCTCTGGCATCGACCCGACCGTCGACCCGGTCGGTGTCCGGGCCCGCATGGGCTGGATGCCCGACGCGCTCGGGTCATGGAGCGTGCTCACCGTGCGCTCAGCGCTCGAGACCACGGGACGGCTCTATCGCATGGACCGTGCTCACGCATCGGCGCGGGCATCCGAGTTGCTCGACCTGGTTGGACTGCGTGAGCTCGCGGACCGACCGACCCGAGTGCTCTCGCGCGGGCAGAAGCAGAAGCTCTCCCTCGCCCGCGCGCTGGTGCATGACCCCGAGGTTCTGCTGCTCGACGAGCCCGCCTCCGGCCTCGACCCCGTAGCCCGACTCGACCTGCAGCACCTGGTGCGCCAGCTCGCCGGGGACGGCAAGACCGTGCTCATCTCCAGCCACGTGCTCGCCGAACTCGACGAGATGGCAGACACGGCCGTGTATCTGGAGGACGGGGTGACCGCATCCGTCGACCGCATCGCGCAGGCGCGACGCTCGGCGCGGTTGTGGCGCATCAAGGCCGCGGAACGTGAACCACTCCGCCGCCTGCTGCTGCAGCGCGGCGACGGGCCGGTGACGGATGACCGCGGCGACCTGCTCGTGCCGGTGGCGGGCGAGGCCGCCGCCGCAGACCTGCTGCGCGCCCTCGTCGGCGCGGACATATCGATCAGCTCCTTCGCACCGGCCGTCGGCGATCTCGAACACACCTTTCTCGACCTCAACCGGACGGCGGACCGAGCGTGACCGACTTTCTCAGCGGCGCCGGCGTCGTGTTCTCCCTCGAGATGCGTCAGCGGGTTCGCGGTGTCGCGTGGTACGTGATGCTCGGGGTGTTCTTCGCGCTGATCCTGCTGGTCACCGCGATCCTCACGATCGTCTCCAACGTCGCCACGTCGGGCAGAACCGACACCTCCTCGGCCGGCGGTGGTGCCTTCTCGGTGATCATCTACTTCGTACTGCTGCTCGGAACGCTGGTGGCGCCGGCGCTCAGCGGGAACACCATCAATGGCGACCGGGACTCCGGCACGCTCGCCACCATGCAGGTCACGCTGGTGTCGAACTGGCAGATCGTGATGGGCAAGTTTCTCGCCGCCTGGGTGACGGCGCTCGCGTTCCTCGTCGCCGCGTTGCCGTTTCTCGTCTTCACGATCGTCGAGGGGGTGCGCCCGATCACCGTCGTGGTGTCGGTGCTGGTGCTCGCGCTCGAATTGGGCGTCGTCTCGGCGATCGGCGTGGGATTGTCCGGGCTGATCACCCGCCCGCTCTTCTCGATCGTGGTCACCTATCTGGTGGTGGCAGCGCTCAGCGTCGGCACCCTGATCGGTTTCGGCCTCGGCGGGTTGCTCTCGCAGAGCCCGACGACGACTCGCGTCTACAGTTCGAGCTCAGTCGATGAGGATGGCACCGCGATCGAGTGCACCTTCCAAGGCGTGCAACATGGAACGACCCCGCGGTTCGATCGCGTGTGGTGGCTGCTCGCGGCAAACCCCTACGTACTGCTGGCCGATGCGGTGCCTGCGGACCCGACCGCGGACTATCCGTCTGACCTGTTCGGGTCGATCACCTACAGTGAACGATCCGTGCAGCTCGCACCGAAGCTGAACAGCACCCGCAACGACTGCGACCTCAGCTCCTACTCCGACGCGAGCACCACCTACCAACACACTCTGGCG